>CAMCZJ010000080.1 GCA_945886995.1 Asaia bogorensis | reverse complement strand
GCCTTCCCCAATGCGCCCGCGGCACTCAGCCGCTTCGCCACCGCCGCACCACCAACCGAAGCCGCGCTTCGCCTTGCCTTTGAAGATGCCGCCCGCGCTGCCCGCGCCGCGAGTGAACCGGCGCGCGAAGGGCAATCCATTCTGGAAAGCGCTTCTGCTCGCTTGGCCGGGCTCGTGACGATCCGGCGTGGTGAGACAATCATTTGGGGCGATGAAGCCGCCGCCGCCCTGGAAGCCGCGCGCCGCGCCTTGGAAGCGGGCGATCTGCCGGGTGCTTTGGGCAAGTTTTCGCCCCTGCCACCTGCGGCCCGCACCGCGCTCGCGGCCTGGGAGGGGGAAGCGCAAGCCTTGCTCGCGGCCCGCGCAGCCATCATCACCCTGGCCGGGGGCTGAAGCACCATGCGTAAGGCGCTTTTGCTGCTGGCAGGGCTGATTGGCGTTGGTGCGCTGACGCTATGGCTGCTCAGGCTTGGCGGTTCCGTCGAAATCCGCGCTGGTGAGTTCTGGATCGGCCTGCCCGTGCCCGTGGCCGTGGGGCTTTTGGCGCTCGGCTTCATTCTGCTGCATGGCGCCTTGCGCCTTTGGTCCTGGTCGCGCGGTGTGCCTGGGCGCATGGCCGCGCGCCGCGCTGCGCGCCGCCGTGCCGAAGGCGATACCGCCATCACCCGCGCGCTGATCGCCCTTGGCGCCGGCACCGCCCCGCGCGCCCTTGAAGAAACCCGCCGCGCCCGCGCGCTTTTGGGTGATACGCCGCAAACCTTGTTGCTGGCGGCTGAGGCCGAGAAGCTGGCCGGCAAGGAAGACGCTGCCGGGGCGATTTTCCAGAAACTTTCTGAAGACCCCTCGGCGCGCTTCTTGGGCCTGCGCGGCTTGCTGCGCCAAGCCATGCAGCGTGAGGATTGGCCCGAAGCCCAACGCCTGGCGCGCGAAGCCGAAGCCGCGCAACCCGGTGCCGCGTGGCTCCGCGAAGAACGCCGCTTGCTCGCAGAACGGACGCGGGATTGGCGCGAAGCCTTGGCACTCTCCGCCCCCGATGGCCCACGCGCGGCCCTTGCCCTGGCAGCAGCAGCGGCTGAGCCCGACCCCAGCAAGGCGGCGGAGCTTGAAAAACAGGCCGTCACCGCCGATCCGAAATTCGCCCCTGCCGCTTTGGCCCAGGCCGCGCGGCTGATGGCGGCAGGCAGCCAGCGCCGCGCGCGCAATGTGCTGGAAGCCGCCTGGAACGCCGCACCGCATCCTGATTTGGGTAGCGCCTGGATCGAACCCGTTCCGGCGCCGCTCGCGCGCGTCAAGGCGGTTGAAGACCTGACACATCGCAACCCGAGCTACCCGGAAGCGCGGCTTTTGATGGCGCGGGTCGCTTTGGCTGCCGGGCTGACGGGCCGCGCGCGCAGCGAATTGGATGGCTTGCTGCAAAGTGGTTCGGCGGATCGGCGCGCCTATCTGCTTTTCGCCGAATTGGAACGCGCCGAGCATGGCGATAGCACCGAAGGCCGCGCCGCTGAGGCCGCCTGGCTCCGTGAAGCCGCCAATGCCGCCGGCGCGCCGCGCTGGCGCTGCGAGGCTTGCGGCGCCGAACACAGCGCCTGGAAACCCGATTGCGCGGCTTGTGGCGCGTTGGGGCGTATCGGCTGGTCGCACGCCTGATTCCGCCTACCTTGCCCGATAGCGCGGGCGCTGTATTGAAGCGCCTCGATTTCACAAGGAACCGGCCATGGCCCTGACCCCCGCCCAGAAAACCGCGCTTGAAGCGGTAACCACCGCGACGCTCACCACCGTTCTGCTGAAGAAGGGTGTGCGCTTTTGCTACATCGCCGGGTCAAACCCGATTGTGCAGGGTGATCGTCGGCGCATTGTCGGCCCTGCCTTCACGCTGCGTTTCACGCCAACGCGTGAGGATTTGGCGACGGTGGATAGCTGGTCTTCCCCGCGTTCCACACGCGCCGCCATTGAAGAAATGCCCGAAGGTTGTGTCGCCGTTGCTGACGCCATGGGCAGCAAGGCCGCTGGCATTTTCGGTGATATCCTGTGCGCACGCATGGCGAAGAAGGGTGTGGCCGGTTTGGTGACGGATGGCGTGGTGCGCGATGGCGCGGGCGTGATTGGCACGGGTTTGCCGGTTTACTGCCAAGGCTATGTGGCGCCAGCTTCCGTGGCGGCGCTGAATTTCGTCGGCTGGCAGGAAACCATTGGCTGCGGCGGTGTCACGATAGTACCCGGCGATATCATCGTGGCGGATGCCGATGGCGCGGTGGTGATCCCGCAGGCGCTGCTGGATGCCGTGGTGGAAGCCGCGGTGGAACAGGAACGCCTGGAAGCCTGGATCATGGACGAAGTGGGCAAGGGCGTGGCGCTACCTGGCCTTTATCCGCCCAATGCGGAGACCAAGGCGCGGTATGAGGCAAGCCGCAAGGGCTGAGGCCGGAGCATTTTCAAGCCAAGTGGTCACACTTGGCGACTCGGAAAATGCGACCAGACAATTGGCTGTGGGGATGTAAACATTTATGTTAATGCTGGGATGGGCTTCAGAGCGTCTCCGCTGTTTCCGCCCCAGAGAAACTCGAAAAATCGGCTCACTAATTGCGTCAGGGGTTCATTCCTCCAAGGAACGAAGCTTTTCACTACGGGCATACCCAACTGGTGGAGGATTGCTATCTGTAGCGACGGCTTTTGGGAACCGAGAGGGTCAGGCATTGCATGTGGTTTGAATGAAGCCTGGACTATGCAGAGAGAGTTATCCTACCAGGATGATGGCCAAGGACTTTTGATTTTGAGAAGGGAGGAGGTCTAGGATGCGTTGCTCAACGGTTTTTCGTAGCAGCGGTGCGCCACTTTATGGCACCGCAACTATTGGCAACGGTTACTTATTCCTTCCGGTGCCGATCCACGCATGGGGAGGAAATGCAATAAATGGAAGGTGGGCTTCCCCTGACATGCAAAAATTCATAGATGAAATAACAGAAGGAGGAATACGTGTCCGTCTCTACGACCCAAAGGAATTGCCAGAAGACCGAGCGTTTTTCTTCAGCAGAATGAAATATTCAGGAAACTTGATCGAAAATCTAAGGAATTTTGGCTTTAGGGTTCTCGATACCCCTGGAAATACACTCGTTTTCATATGTGTGCACGGTAAGCGTGATGCGTGCTGCGCCCTTTTTGGCCAAAATTCATTTGTAGAAGCGAGCAAAAAGTATAACAGAAAGAACGGGGTAGAGATATTCAGATGCTCGCATCTAGGTGGCGACAGGTTCGCTGGTACAGGAATCGTTTTTCCATCAGGCAATATGTACGGCAAGTTTGAGGGAAGCGATATCATTGATATCATCAAAAGTGAGTTAAATTTTAGGATATATCACGAAAAATTTCGAGGATGCGTTTTCGAAGATAAATCATCTCAGATCGTCCGCTACGCAGCGGCAAGTCTCCTTGGTCAATGCGAGCACCGCCTTCATATCGAAGTTACTCAAGACATCACGGTCTCACCAAACGGCGAAACAACGATTATTGCCACTATTAAAGAAAAAATATTTGTAATCCGACTGATGAATTTAGATTTCGAAATCGCTCCGGATTGTAGAACATTGATAAAATCTGGAACCTCGATACAAAAATCTTTGGTGGTGCGTTGTATTGAGGAGAAAATGACTCGGTAAACTTTTTATATATTACGTGTAAAAGCGCGATATAGGCAGAATCTGTGGGGGGCGTGATTCCCCCCATTTCTCAAAACCCGTAGAGTCGCGCAGGATTGTCCACCAGCACGCGGCGACGCTCCGCATTACTCGGCGCCCATTGGCCGAGCAGATCAAGCAAATGCCCATCTTCCGGCATCCAGTTCTGCAAGCTTGGATGCGGCCAATCCGTGCCCCACACTGCACGATCCGGCGCGGCATCCAAAAGCGCGCGCGCGAAGGGCGCAACATCGGCAAAGGGTGGCCCGGCGGAGATGCGATAGCCGGAGAGCTTCACCCAGCATCGCGGGCTTTCCAGCATCTTCAGCAGCGCCTTGAAGCCCGCGCCATTCAAGCCCTCGGCGGTTTTCACACCGCCCATATGATCCACCACCACCGGCACCGGCAATGATGCAAGACGGGTTGCCAATTCCGGCAATTGATGGCCTTCCGCGTAAAGCTGCAAATGCCAGCCGAGGGGCGCGATGCGCCGCGCCAGCGCTTCCAACTGCTCAAGCGGCGTGCCATTGCCGCTGACCGCATTAAAGCGCACACCACGCGTGCCGCGCGCATGAAGCCGCTTCAGCGCGGCATCATCGAAGCTATCATCAATCACGACCACAACGCGCGCGCGATCCAGGCCGAATTGTTCCGCTGCATCCAAGGAGACTTCGTTTTGTGTGCCGTAGATACTCGGCTGCACAATCACCATGCGTTCAATGCCAAGCGCATCTGCCATGCGCTGATAATCGGCAATGGTCGCTTCCTGCGGATCATAATGCCGCCCGGCATCCAGCGGAAAGCGATCATAAGGCCCGAAGATATGGAAATGGCAGTCACAGGAAAGCGCCGGCGCGCGCCAGGAAGGGCGCGGCGTGGTCGCAAGCGGTGGCAGGCAGGGTTTCATTGTGTTTCCCCTTTCAAGACCAAGATTATTCAACCCAACCCACGAAACGCGCAAAATCCCGCGCCGGGGCGCGTTCCGTCTCCAGGCTATTTTCCACCGCAGCGGGGTCGGCATAGCCAAGCGCCATGCCACAGACCAACATTTCCTCGGGCGGGATTTCCAGCATGGTTTGGATGGTGCGGTGATAGGGCATGAAGGCCGCTTGCGGGCAGGTATCCAGCCCCATGCCGCGCGCTGCCACCATCACATTCTGCAAGAACATGCCGTAATCCAGCCAAGAACCCTGTTCCAGATCGCGATGGATGGTGAAGATCAACCCAACGGGCGCGCCAAAGAAAATCAAGTTGCGCCCATGCTGCGCGCGCATGCGTTCAGTCTCGCCCTTCGCAATTCCCAGCAACGCATAAAGGTCCCAACCAACCTTGCGTCGCCGGCTATGGAAGGGTTCGAAAAACTTGCGCGGATAATATTGATATTCCGATTCCGGCGTGATGCCCGTTTCATGTTCCGCCATCAGCGCATCGCATAAGCGCTTCAGCGGCGCGCCGGTCAGCGCATGCACCTTCCAGGGCTGGATATTGCTGCCGGAAGGGGCGCGCGCCGCGATATCCAGCAAATGTTCAACATCCGCCTGCGGCACGGGCTTTGCCAAAAAGGCGCGGATGGAACGGCGCGAGGTGATCGCCGATTCCACCGCTGCCTGAGACGCCCTGTGGGGCATCAAGCGCGCCGTGTGTCAATGAATTCCACGGGCCGGCCTTGCGGCGCACCCTGCACCTGGTCATCGCGCATGGCGATATGGCCACGCACCACCGTCATCACCGGCCAACCGCTGCAGCGATGCCCGGCGAAAGGCGTCCAACCACAGGGGGAGACAATCCAGCTATCTTCAATGGTGCGGGTTTGCTTCATATCCACCACCGTCACGTCACCATCCATGCCAACCGCCAGCCGCCCCTTGGTCTTCGCGCCATAAACCCGCGCCGGGCCCGCGCACATCAAATCTGCAAGGCGAGGCAAGGAAAGCCGACCAGCACTGACATGATCCAGCATCAGCGGCACAATGGTTTGAATACCCGTGAGCCCCGCCGCCGTATCCGGCCAGGGGCGTTCCTTGGCAGCGCGCGCATGCGGCGCATGGTCTGATCCCACGCAATCCACCGTGCCATCTGCCACAGCCTTCCACGCCGCTTCCAAATGCCGCGCGCCGCGGATGGGCGGGTTCATCACCGCATAGCCACCCAGGCGGCCATAGGCTTCATCAGTTTGCGTCAGATGGTTCAGCAGCACTTCGCAGCTTGCCACATCTCGGTAATCCGCAAGATAGGCCAATTCCTCAGCGGTTGAGACATGCAGGATATGCGCGCGCCGCCCGGTCTTGCGGGCGAGCGCCATCAGCCGCCGTGTACCGAGCATCGCGGTTTCCACATCGCGCCATTCCTGATGGTTGATATGCGCCATACCCGGCGTGAACATGGGCTTGCGCGATTGCAGCCGATATTCATCTTCCGAATGATAGCAAATGGCACGACGGCCAGAACGCATCACCGCTTCCAGGCTTTCATCATCTTCCACCAGCAAATCACCGGTGGACGAACCCGCGAAAATCTTGATGGCGCAGACATTGGGTTCCAGTTCAAGCGCCGCGAGTTCTGCAATATTCGCCTTGGTGCCGCCAACATAAATCCCGATATCGCACCAGGCATGGCCGCCCACGAAGTCGCGCTTGGCATTCAGCCTTTCCGTATTGGTGATGGAAGGCGTGGTATTTGGCATGTCAAACACCGCCGCCAGGCCGCCCAGCACGGCAGCGCGCGTGCCGGTTTCCATGGTTTCCACCTTGGGGTCGCCGGGATCACGCAAATGCACATGCGGGTCAATCAACCCGGGCAGCACATGCAGCCCCTTGCAATCCACCACTTCAGCCGCTTCGGCCTGGGTCAGGTCACCAATGGCGGCGATGCGCCCGGCGCGGATGCCGATATCGGCACGCACCACCCCCCAAGGCATCACACAATCGCCGCCCTTCAGGGCCAGGTCGAAACGCGCCATTGATGTATCCTCCAGATTTATGTGCGCTTCATCGCATTAACCCGCAAAGGTGAAAAGGTCAGCCCATGGGCGGCAAAAGAAAAGGGCGCCAGCTTGCGCCAGCGCCCCTTCAATGCGTGCTGGAACCCAACCTCAGCCGAGGTCGAAGCGATCCAGCATCATCACCTTGTTCCAGGCGGTCACGAAATCGCTCACGAACTTCGCCTGATTGTCGTCCTGCGCGTAAACTTCGGACAAGGCGCGCAATTCGCTGTTGGAACCGAACACCAGGTCCACACGCGTCGCGGTCCATTTCACATTGCCGCTGGCGCGGTCACGGCCTTCGAACATGTCAGCCGAGTCAGACACAGGCTTCCACACGGTGGCCATGTCCAGCACATTGACGAAGAAGTCATTCGTCAGCTGGCCCGGACGCTTGGTGAAAACACCATGCTGCGCCTGGCCAACATTGGCATTCAGCGCGCGCATACCGCCCACCAGCACGGTCATTTCCGGCGCGGTCAGCGTCAGCAGCTGCGCCTTGTCCACCAGCTGTTCTTCCGCCTTCACCTTATAGGCAAGCTTACGGTAATTGCGGAAACCATCGGCTTCCGGCTCCAGCACCGAGAAGCTTTCCGCATCGGTCTGCGCAGACGTGGCATCGGTGCGGCCCGGGGTGAAGGGCACCGTCACCGCATGGCCGGCAGCCTTCGCCGCCGCTTCAATCGCGGCACCGCCACCCAGCACAATCAGGTCCGCGAGCGAGACCTGCTTGCCACCAGCGGCGGAAGCGTTGAACGCCTTTTGCACGCCTTCCAGCGCCGCCAGCACCTTCGCAAGCTGCCCCGGCTGATTGGCTTCCCAATCCTTCTGAGGTGCCAAACGAATGCGCGCACCATTGGCGCCACCACGACGATCCGAACCACGATAGGTGGAAGCGGAAGCCCAAGCCGTTGCCACCAATTCGGAAACCGCCAAGCCGGTGGCTAGGATTTGCGCCTTCAGCGCTGCAATGTCAGCGGCGTCCACAAGCTTATGCGCAACCGCCGGCACCGGATCCTGCCAAATCAGCTCTTCCTTCGGCACATCCGTGCCAAGGTAGCGCACCTTCGGCCCCATATCGCGATGCGTCAGCTTGAACCAGGCGCGCGCGAAGGCATCAGCGAATTGATCCGGATTGGCCAGGAAGCGGCGCGAAATCGGGCCATAAGCGGGATCGAGCTTCATCGCCATATCCGCCGTGGTCATGATTGGCGCATGGCGCTTGGTGGGGTCATGCGCATCCGGCACAGCATCAGCGAGCGCGCCGTTGGCGGGGATCCACTGATGCGCGCCAGCGGGGCTTTTCGTCAGCACCCAATCATGGTTCATCAGGTTCTCAAAATAGTTATTGTCCCACTTCGTCGGGTTGGTGGTCCAAGCGCCTTCGATGCCGCTGGTAATCGCATCTCCACCCATGCCGGTGCCGAAGCTGTTCTTCCAACCAAAGCCCATCTGTTCCATCGGCGCCGCTTCCGGCTCCGGGCCCACATTGCTCGCGGGGCCGGCGCCATGGCACTTGCCGAAGGTATGGCCGCCGGCCACCAGGGCCACGGTTTCCTCATCATTCATCGCCATGCGCGCAAAGGTTTCGCGAATGTCGCGGCCAGAGGCGAGCGGGTCCGGCTTGCCATTCGGGCCTTCGGGATTGACGTAAATCAGGCCCATCTGCACGGCAGCCAGCGGGTTTTCCAGAATGCGGTCACCCGTATAGCGCTTGTCATCCAGCCAGGTTTCTTCAGTGCCCCAGTAGATGTCCTGTTCAGGTTCCCAGATATCCACGCGCCCACCGCCAAAGCCAAACGGCTTCAGGCCCATGGATTCAATGGCGCAATTGCCGGCCAGGATGAACATATCGGCCCAGGAAATCTTGTTGCCGTATTTCTGCTTCACCGGCCACAGCAGGCGGCGCGCCTTATCCAGATTGCCGTTATCCGGCCAGGAGTTTTCCGGCGCGAAGCGATGCGCGCCATTGGAAGCGCCACCCCGACCATCAGCGGTGCGATAGGTGCCGGCGGCATGCCAGGCCATGCGCACAAAGAAGGGCCCATAATGCCCGTAATCCGCCGGCCACCAGGGCTGCGACACGGTCATCAGCCCAAAAATATCCTTCTTCAGCGCCGCAAGATCGAGCTTCTTGAACGCTTCGGCATAGCTGAAGCCCGCATCCATCGGGTTGGATTTGGCAGATTGCTGGCTCAGGATGCGCAGGTTCAACTGATTGGGCCACCAATCATTATTGGCGCGTGTGCTGAAGCGCGCCGCGGTGGGCTTGCCATGCATCACCGGGCATTTGCCCATGCTTTGGTTCGTGTCCATGTCTCTCTCCGCTACTGGCTATGATCGGGGGCGAAGCCCGCCCCGCTGATATGGCACCTGAGGCAGCCCTTCACAGACCCCTCTGGCACTCTACCGGAGTGACTAAGCCAGCCCCGGCAAGCTGTCCAACTCATAATTTTGAAGTTTTTAATTCACGCGATGGATCATCCCTCAACTCAGCGTCTGGCCGCCATCCACCACAATGGTCTGCCCCGTGATCCAACCCGCCAAGGGCGAAGCCAAGAACAGCGCTGCATTGGCCACTTCCTCGGGCGTGCCGTAGCGGCCGAAGGGGATGCTCGCCAGGATGCGCCCGTAAAGCGTGGGGTCGGTGGTTTTGCGTTCTTCCCACATGCCGCCCGGGAATTCGATGGAACCAGGTGCAATCGCATTCACGCGAATGCCATCCTTGGCGAGGCCCGCCGCCTGCGATGCGGTGTAATTGATGACCAGCGCCTTCACCGCCGCATAGGCCGGCGTGCGAACCGAAGGCCCAAGGCCAGAGATGGAGGTGGTGTTCACAATGCACCCCTTGGCGGCGCGCAAAAAAGGCAGCGCGGCACGGGAGGCCCGCACAGTCGCCATCACATCCACATCCAGGCTTTTCTGCCAGCCTTCTTCCGTATCGGCCATGCCAAAGCCCGAGGCATTGTTCACCAGCACATCCACGCCCCCAAGCGCGGCAGCGGCAGCCGCCACCCAGGCTTCGATTTGCGCCTGATTGGCAAGGTCTGCGGGCATTGCATGGGCTTTGACGCCATGGGCAGCGATCTCAGCCCGCGTGGCTTCCAGCCCTGCGGCGCCGCGGGCGCAGATGGAAACAGCGGCCCCGCCGGCGGCAAAGCCAAGTGCTATGGAACGCCCAATGCCGCGGCTGCCGCCCGCGACCAAAACCTTCTTGCCGGTGAAATCGAATGTCATGGGGGGTCTCTCTCTCCTGATCTGGGGCCATTCTCGGGGGTTAGTGCCGCGGCGCCAAGGGGGGCGCCAAGGGGGCAATTGCGCTAATCGGGCAAATGACCGATTTAGCAGGTCGTTTCACTTTCCTTCAGGATGGCTCAGCTTGGTGCAGGCGATTTTCGTTCATCAGAACTTCCCCGGCCAATATCGCCACTTGGCGCCGGCCATCGCCGCGCGTCCGGGCGCGCATGTGATCGGCCTTGGTGAGCAGGAGAATATCAGCCTGCCCGGCGTGACCAATATCCGCTACCCGGAACCGCAAGGCGCGGGCGACAAGACGCACATATATCTTCGCCCCATGGAGGCTTCCATCCGCCGCGCCCAGGCCGTGGCGCGAGCACTGGTTGATCTGCGCCGCAAAGGCTTCCGCCCCGATATCATCTGCTGCCATCCGGCCTGGGGGGAAGGCATATTCCTGCCCGATGTCTTCCCGCGCGCGAAGCTGCTGCATTACTGCGAATATCATTTCACCACTTCCGGCGGCGATGTCGGCTTCAACCCAGCGCATAAGGTGGAATTGGATCAAGCTGCCCGCACGCGGCTTTTGAACCTGCCGCAAACCCCCGCGTTGGAGGCCATGGATTGGGGCGTGAGCCCCACGCATTTCCAGCGCAGTCGCTTTCCTGAAGTGTTCCAGCGTAAGATTTCCGTGGTGCATGAAGGGGTGGATAGCGAAGTCGCCACGCCCGATGGTGCACATCATCTGAAATTGCCGAATGGCAGCGTCATCAAGCACGGTGATGAGGTTCTCACCTACGTGTCACGCAATCTGGAACCCTATCGCGGCTTTGATGTTTTCATGCGCGCCTTGCCGGAAGTCCTGGCGCGCCGTCCGCGCGCGCAAGTGGTGCTGGTGGGGGGGGAAGCGCGCGGCTATGGCGCCAAACCCACAGATGGCCGATCCTGGAAAACCCATCTGCTGGAAGAATTGGGCGACAAGCTGGACCTGACCCGGCTGCATTTCACCGGGCGCATTCCGCACGCTGCCTTGCTCGCGCTATTTCGCATCTCCCGCGCGCATGTCTATCTGACGTATCCCTATGTGCTGTCCTGGTCCATGATCGAAGCCATGGGGTGCGAGGCTTTGGTTATCGGCTCCGCCACGCCGCCCGTGCAGGAAGTGATCGAGCATGGTGTGAACGGGTTGCTGGTGCCGTTTTTCGACACCGCCGCGCTGGCCGAGACCGTGGTGGACGCGCTGGCGCATCCGGATCGCTACGCGCCAATCCGCAAGGCCGCGCGGCGGACTTTGCTGAAACGGTATGATCTCAACACCATCTGCCTGCCGCAACAGATAAAACTGTTTGATGCGGTGCTGGAAGGCAGGGCTGGGGATAGTGTGATCCCGGCGGGGTAACTCTACCTCGCCAACGCCGCCCTTAGCGCATCCAGCACATCATCCATGGCGCGCTGATAGGCAGGGCCATCCAGATAGCCATCCATCGCGCCGGTACGCTCCAGAAATGTTTTCCAGGCCGGTGCCTGCATGCCCTGGCGGAAGCGATCATGCAGGCTGGTATAGATTGCGTCCGGCAAACCCGCCGGCGCATTCAGCCCCTTCATGTTTTCGATCACCACATCAAAGCCTAATTCGCGAAGCGTCGGCACATCGGGGTAGCCCGGAATGCGCGCAGCGGACGCCACCGCCAGCGGGCGGATTTCACCGGCATTGGCAAGCCCCGCCATTTCTTCCGGGGCGAGCACCGCCAATTCCACCGTATTCGCCATCAACGCCTGCAAGCTTGGCGCACCGCCTGTGAAGGGCACATGCAGCAATTCAATATTCGCCGCGCGTGAGAGCAACACAAACACCGCATGATAAATCGACCCCTGGCCGGAGGAGGCATGCGGAATGGCGCCGGGGGCACGCTTGGCTGCTTCAATCACGCTTTGCAAATCAGCGAATCGCCCACCGCGCCGCGCCACAATCAGCAGCGGCTGGCGCGTGATACGGATAATGGCGCGGAAGGACTTTTTGGGATCATAAGGCAGTTCTCGAAAGGCTGGCAGGGCGATGCTCTCACTCCCGCCGCCGACCAGCAGATTGAGCCCATCCGGCGCCATGCCCGCCACTTGCTGCGCGGCAATCGCCCCGCCCGCGCCGGGGCGGTTCATCACCACAATCGGGGT
>CAMCZJ010000079.1 GCA_945886995.1 Asaia bogorensis | reverse complement strand
TCGATGTCAATCGAATCAATGCCGGCGAATTTCTGAAACAGAACCGCCTTGCCTTCCATCACGGGTTTGGACGCAAGCGCCCCAATGGAACCAAGCCCCAGCACCGCCGTGCCATTGGTAATCACCGCCACCAGATTGCCGCGCGCGGTATAGTCAAAGGCAGCGCGCGGGTCGGCGGCTATCGCCTCGCACGCGGCGGCAACGCCGGGGGAATAAGCCAAGCCAAGATCCCGTTGGGTTTCCATCCGCTTGGTCGGCATGATGGAAAGCTTCCCGGGGCGGGGTAGCCGGTGGTAATCCAGCGCGGCTTTGCGGAAATCATCATCCATGAGGGCACCCTTACCCGGCAACACCCAAAAGGGTGGAATATGGTGCGGCCAAGAAGATTCGAACTTCCACGGGGTTTCCCCCACCAGCACCTCAAGCTGGCGCGTCTACCATTCCGCCATGGCCGCAAACCAGGTAGAAGGCGGGCGCTATAGCCGATGAACGCGCCGCCATCAACGCCCGCCCTTGAATGGGAAACCCTGCCGGGCCTCACCCCCTATGCCGAGACGCTGGCACGCATGGAAGCCCGCGCCGCTTCCATACGTGCGGGCACGGCGATGGAGGCTGTGTGGCTGGTGGAACACCCGCCAAGCTACACCGCCGGCACTTCCGCCCGCGCTGAGGATTTGCACGACGCCCGCTTTCCGGTGTTTGAGGCCGGGCGCGGCGGGCAATGGACCTATCACGGGCCGGGGCAACGCACGGGGTATGTGCTGCTTGACCTGCATCGCCCCCATGGCGGCATCCCCGCGCGCGATGTCCGCGCCTTTGTGTCGGGGCTGGAGGAATGGCTGATTCTGACCCTGGCGCATTTCGGCCTGCAGGGCGAAAGGCGCGACGGCCGGGTGGGCATTTGGGTGGCGGATAAGGCGAGCGGGCAGGAGGCGAAGATTGGCGCGATTGGCGTGCGCGTGACGCGCTGGGTGTCCTGGCATGGCGTGGCTTTGAATGTGGCGCCGGATCTTGGCCATTTCGGCGGCATTGTGCCCTGCGGGATAGCCGAGCATGGCGTCACCAGCCTGCATGCACTCGGCATTGCGGCGAGCATGGCTGAGGTGGATCAGGTGCTGCGCGAGGCTTGGGGGCAGGTTTTTGGGTGACCTGCCGGGCTGCGAATCGGCGGCTTTTCCGTTAAAGCGACATCTCCCGGCCAACGGAGCCCCCGCCCATGCCCATCCCCATCGCCTCTGACCATGCTGGCTTGCCGCTCAAACAGGCGCTGAAGGCCGCTTTGGAAGCCGAGGGGCTGGCGTTTGACGATCTCGGCACGCATGGCACAGCATCGGTGGATTACCCGGACTTCGCCCATGCGGTCTGCGCCCGGGTGGCGGGCACTGAGGGCTTCGGCATTCTGGTCTGCGGCACCGGAATTGGCATGGCAATCGCCGCCAATCGCCACCCCGGCATTCGCGCTGCCGTGCTCCATAACGCGACCGAAGCACGGCTCACCCGCGCCCATAACAACGCCAACATCGCCTGCCTTGGCGCCCGCACGACGGGGATCGAGGTCGCGCTGGATGCCATCCGTGCCTTTTTGGCCGCCCCATTCGAAGGCGGACGGCATTTAGGGCGGGTACAAAAACTCGATCCGGCGCTTGCCAAGCAGGGCGCGGCGGGCGCAAAAACAACGTCATGAGAACCCTCCTCCCTGCCCTGGTCCGTGCGCCGGAAGGCCTCGGCGCCGCCCCGCCCCCCGCTGGCTTCTTCACCGCAAGCCTCGCTGCATCCGATCCTGAAATCGCCGCCGCCGTGGCGCAGGAATTGGAACGCGAACAGGATGGGATTGAGCTGATCGCATCAGAAAACATCGTCTCCCGCGCCGTGATGGAAGCGCAGGGGTCGGTGATGACGAATAAATACGCCGAAGGCTATCCGGGCCGGCGCTATTATGGTGGCTGCGAGGCGGTGGATATTGCCGAACGTCTGGCCATTGAACGCGCCTGCAAGCTGTTTGACTGCGGCTTTGCCAATGTGCAGCCGCATTCGGGCGCGCAAGCGAACCAGGCAGTGTTCCTCGCGCTATTGCAGCCGGGTGATTGCTTCATGGGGCTTGATCTGGCCGCAGGCGGGCATTTGACGCATGGGTCACTCGCCAATCTTTCCGGCAAATGGTTCAAGCCGGTGCCCTATACTGTGCGGCGCGAAGACCAGCAGATTGATATGGCGGAAGTGGCGCGCATTGCGCGTGAAGCGAAGCCGAAGCTGATCATCGCCGGCGGCAGCGCCTATGCCCGCATTTGGGATTTCGCCGCCTTCCGCGCCATTGCCGATGAAGTCGGTGCCTATTTCCTGGTGGATATGGCGCATTTCGCGGGGCTGGTGGCGGGTGGCGCGCATCCTTCGCCCTTCCCGCATGCGCATGTGGCCACCACCACCACGCACAAAACTTTGCGTGGCCCGCGCGGCGGCATGATTCTGACGAATGACGAAGCGCTCGCGAAGAAGTTCAACAGCGCCGTATTCCCCGGCCTGCAAGGCGGGCCGCTGATGCATGTAATCGCGGCCAAGGCGGTGGCGTTCGGGGAAGCGCTGCGCCCGGAATTCCGCACCTATTCGCGCCAGATCGTCGCTAATGCCAAGGCGCTGGCGGGTGAATTGCAGGCGCAGGGTTTGGACCTGGTGACGGGTGGCACGGATAATCACTTGTTGTTGGTGGATTTGCGGCCAAAGAAGCTGACTGGGAAGGTCGCGGAAGCGGCGCTCAATCGCGCGCATCTGACCTGCAACAAGAACGCCATTCCCTTCGACCCCGAAAAGCCGATGGTGACATCGGGTGTGCGCCTTGGCACACCCGCCGGCACCACGCGCGGCTTTGGAGAGGCGGAATTCCGCCAGATCGGCAAGCTGATCGGCGAAGTATTGGATGGCGCGGCGCGGGCCAATGATGAAGCCGGCAATAGCGCGGTGGAAGCTTCGGTGAAGGCGCGGGTGATGGAACTCTGCCATCGCTTCCCGATCTATCCGGCATGAAGTGCCCCTTCTGCGGATTTGAGGATACGCAGGTCAAGGATAGCCGCCCGGCGGAAGATGGCGCGGCCATTCGCCGTCGCCGGGCCTGCACAGAATGCGGCGCGCGTTTCACCACTTTTGAACGTGTGCAACTGCGCGAAATTACCATCATCAAGACCGATGGGCGGCGCGTGCCGTTTGAACGTGAAAAACTCGCGCGGTCCATCCGTGTCGCTTTGCGCAAGCGCCCGGTAGATGAGGACCGTATCGAAAAACTGGTCAATTCCATCCAGCGCCGACTGGAAACCGAAGGCGAGAGCGAGATCCCCTCCAACAAGATCGGGGAGATTGTCATGGAAACGCTGAAGGAATTGGACCAGGTGGCCTATGTGCGCTTCGCCAGCGTCTATCGCAATTTTGGCGAGGCGAAGGATTTCCAGTCCTTTTTGGGCGAATTGGGGCGGAAGGAATAGCGCTGCTTTGGCGCTTGCCGTCATGATGCTGCGATGAATGATGATCTGCTTCACATGCGCGCGGCACTCGCCCTGGCGCGGCGGGGGCTGGGCAATGCCTGGCCAAACCCTGCTGTGGGCTGCGTGCTGGTGAAGGAAGGCCGCGTGATAGGCCGCGGCTGGACCCAGCCCGGCGGGCGCCCCCATGCGGAAACCGAAGCGCTGCGCCGTGCTGGAGATGCTGCGCGCGGTGCAACAGCCTATGTCACGCTTGAGCCCTGTTCCCATCACGGCCGAACACCCCCCTGTTGTGAGGCTTTGGCCGAGGCCGGCATCACCCGCGTGGTGATGGCGATGCGTGATCCCGATCCGCGCGTGAATGGCCGCGGCCTTGCCATGCTGCGCGGTGCCGGGATTGCCGTGGAAGAAGGCCTGCTGGAAGCGGAAGCCCGCGCGCTCAATGCTGGGTTTTTCCGCCGCATCCAGGCGGGCATGCCGGTGGTGACGCTGAAGCTTGCCTCCACGCTGGATGGCCGCATCGCGACGGCTGCCGGTGAAAGCCGATGGATCACTGGCGCGGCTGCACGGCGCGAAGTGCATGCGCTGCGCGCGCGGCATGATGCAATTCTGGTGGGCTCCGGCACCGTGCTGGCGGATGATCCGGACCTGACCTGCCGGATTCCAGGGATGGAGCGCGTGCCCATGCTGCGCTTGGTGGCGGATGCCAGGCTGCGCACGCCGCCAGGCGCCCGGTTGGTGCAAAGCGCGGGCGTGGCGCCGGTGCTTATCATCACCGCGCCCGGCCATCCGCCGGCGGCGCAGGCGCCCTTCATGGAAGCCGGTGCGGATATTGTGACCGTGCCGGCCCATGCGGCTGGCGGGCTTGATCTACCGTCTTTGCTCCGCGCCCTTGGCCGGCGTGGCGTGACGCGCGTGCTGGCCGAAGGCGGCGCAGGGCTTGCGGCGGCGCTGCTCCGGCAGGGCCTGGTGGACCGGCTGGCCTGGTTTCATGCCCCCGCCGTGATGGGTGGCGATGGGCATCCGGCAACTGAGGGCTTGCGTCTTGCCGCGCTCAGCGCCATGCCTCGTTTTCGTCGCACCGCCCAAAGGGCGCTTGGCGATGATATGCTCTCTGAATTCGAACGGATCGAGGATTAGCGCCATGTTCACCGGTATCGTCACGGCCCTTGGCACGGTCAGAGAGGTGCAGCCGATCGGCGGCGGGCATGATCTGCGCCTGGTGATGGGCGTGACCCCCGATTTCCTGCTGCAACCAACGCCGGCTGTCCTGGGCGCTTCCATTTGCTGTTCGGGCGTCTGCCTGACGGTGGTGCAGCTTTCGGCGGATTCCTTCAGCGTGGATGCCTCGGCTGAGACGGTCGCCAAAACCACTTTGGGCGGCTGGAAGAAAGGCTCCAAGGTCAATCTGGAACGCGCGCTGAAGCTTGGCGATGAATTGGGCGGGCATTTGGTCTCCGGCCATGTGGATGGCGTGGCGGAGGTGATTTCGGCGACGCCCGAAAATGCCTCAGTCCGCTGGCGCTTCCGCGCGCCGGAGGCTTTGGCGCCTTTCATCGCGCCCAAGGGATCGGTAGCCCTTGATGGCGTTTCGCTGACGGTGAATGAGGTTGACGGCGCGACCTTCGGCGTCAACATCATCCCCCATACCGCCGCGATGACGGGCTTTGGCACGTTGCAGCCCGGTGATCGCATCAATATCGAAATAGACACGCTGGCCCGTTACGTCGCCCGCATGATGGAGTTCAGGGCATGACTTCCCAAACGGCGGAAACCGCCATCCGCACATCCTTCGCTGACTTCATCTCACCCACCGAGGAATTGCTGGAAGAAGCGCGCCGTGGGCGCATGTTCATCCTGGTGGATGATGAAGACCGCGAGAATGAGGGCGATCTGGTAATCCCCGCGCAATTCGCGACACCGGATGCGATCAATTTCATGGCGCGTTATGCGCGTGGCCTGATCTGCCTTTCCATGACGCGTGCGCGGGTGGATCAGCTGGGCCTGCCGCTGATGGCGCAATCCAATGGCACGCGGCACCAAACCGCCTTCACGGTTTCGATTGAAGCGCGTGATGGCGTGACCACGGGGATTTCCGCGGCGGATCGCGCGCGCACGGTGGCCGTTGCGATCAATTCCGAATTGGGGCGGGAGCATATCGTGACCCCCGGTCATGTCTTTCCGCTGGTGGCGCGTGAAGGCGGCACTTTGGTGCGCGCGGGGCATACGGAAGCGGCAGTGGATTTCGCGCGTCTTGCGGGGCTCAATCCCTCAGGCGTCATTTGTGAGATCATGAATGATGACGGTACCATGGCGCGCATGCCGGATTTGGTGGCCTTCGCGCAGCATCATGGGCTGAAGCTTGGCACCATTGCCGATCTGATCGGGCATCGGCGCCGGACGGAAAAGCTGGTGCGCCGCGTGCAGGAAGGCGAAGTTGAGCAGGCCATCGGCGGCACCTGGCGCGCCATTGTCTATGAAAGCACTGCGGCGCCGGGCGAGCATTTGGCGCTTGTGAAGGGTGATGTCAGCACCGATGCACCGGTGCTGGTGCGTATGCATGCGGCGTCTCTGTTCCGCGAAATTGTCTCGGGCCGCGGGCTTGGTGATCTGCATGCGGCGATGCGCATGATTGACGCGGCGGGGCGCGGCGTGGTGGTGCTGCTGCGCGATCCGCGGCCTGATGCGCTTTCCATTCGCCTGAAGCGTGGCGCCACGAATGCGATTGCGCCGGAAATCCGCGATTACGGGATTGGTGCGCAGATCCTGGAGGATCTCGGTGTGAAGCGGATTATTCGGCTTTCGAATAATCCGCGCCCGTTGATTGGGCTGGAAGGTTACGGGCTGCAAGTGCTGGAAACCCGCCCCCTTCCTGCGGAGAAGGCGCCATGAGCACGATTGATTCTCCCGAACGGGGACCCGCACATTTGCCAGGTGATGCGCCACGCATTCTGGTGATCCAGGCCGCTTATTACCGCGATGTGGTTGAAGGTATGCGCCAGGGCGCAGCAGCGGTATTTGAGAAATTGAAGGCCGAGGTGGAGACCGTGGATGTCGCTGGTGGCTATGAATTGCCAGCCGCCTTGCGCATGGCAATGAAATCACGCCGGCGTTGGGATGGGTTTCTGCTGCTCGGCTGCGTCGTGAAGGGTGAGACCGATCACTACACCTTTATCTGTGAAGCGATATGCAAAGGTGTGATGGACCTTTCGGTGGAAAGTGGCGCGCCGATTGGATTTGGCTTGCTCACCGTTGATACGCTGGCGCAGGCGGAAGCGCGTTCCAAACCTGACCGCATGAATAAGGGCGCCGAAGCTGCGCATGCCCTGGTGTCTCAAATCGCGCTGGCGCGGAGCTGGGGGCTATCATGAAGGCCGCAAGGCGCGCCACCGCGCGCCCACGCACAGGCGCCCGCGTTGCTGCCGTGCAAGCGTTGTTTCAAAGCGAACATACGGGTGAGAGTGTGGAGACCGTCGCGGATCAGTTCATCCGCCACCGTATGGGCGCGCCCGATGGGCCAGTGGCTTTCGAGGAGGGCGGAGTGCCGGAGGCGCATATCCCCCTGTTTCAGGCAATCTTGAAACAGGCGGCGGAACACGCTGAAGCCGCCGACGCCGCCATCATGGATTGTCTGCAAAAAGGTTGGACTCTGGACCGGCTGGACCCCGTACTGCGCGCATTGCTGCGCGCTGCCACCGGCGAGTTGATGCAAGCACATGAACCGCCGGCGCGGGTCGTGATCAACGAATATCTGGATATTGCGGCGGGCTTCCTGGATGAGGAAGCAACGCGCTACGCCAATGGCATGCTGGATACGCTGGCGCATCGGCTGCGCCCGGCGGATTTTGCGCCAGGCGCCTGAAGCGCGCCATGGGCCTGCCCCGCGAATTCGCCCTGATCGCGCAACATTTCCGCCGGCTGGCGGGTGATGGCGCGCTCGATTTGAGTGATGATGCCGCGCTGCTGACACCGCCCGCCGGGCAGCAATTGGTGTTGGCGGCCGATGCGCTGGTGGAAGGCGTGCATTTCCTGCCCGATGATCCGCCCGGCATGATTGCGCGCAAATTGCTGCGGGTGAATCTATCCGACCTTGCAGCGATGGGGGCGGCGCCGCTGGGTTATCTGATGACAACAGCGTTTACGCGCGGCACGCCGGATAGCTGGATTGCGGATTTCGTGACCGGCTTGGCAGAGGATCAGCAACGTTTCGGCCTTCAGGTACTGGGCGGGGATACGGTGGCAACGCCTGGCCCTGCCTGTTTCTCGCTGACTATCATCGGGACCGTACCGCCGGGGCAGGCTTTGCATCGGCGCGGCGCGCGGATTGGTGATGACGTCTGGGTCTCCGGCAGTATTGGCGATGGCGCGTTGGGCTTGCGCGTTTTGCAGGGCAAGCTGGCTGCGGATGCGGAAGGGCATTTGGCGCGGCGCTATCGCTTGCCGGAACCACGCTTGGCCTTGGGGCAGGCGTTGCGCGGTGTGGCGAGGGCGGCGATGGATGTCTCGGATGGGTTGGTGCAGGATTTGGGGCATCTCTGCCGCGCGGCGGGCTGCGGGGCGGAGATCATGGCCGATGCTGTGCCGCTTTCCGCCCCTGCAAGCGCAGCCTTGGCGCGTGATGCCGCGCTATTACCGCTGCTGCTGACCGGCGGCGATGATTACGAATTGCTTTTCGCCGCAGCGCCGGAAGATGCGGATGCGGTGCAAGCCGCAGGTATCAAGGCCGATGTGCCGGTGGCGCGGATTGGACGCTTTGTGGCGGGTGATGGCGTTGAGGTGCGTGATGGCTCAGGTGCTGCCATCACACTGCCACAAGGCGGCTGGAGCCATTTCTAATTTGAATTACTTATCCTTCTGCCCAAGGGCGTAACCACCGCCATCGGTTGGCCGCAGCGCTTCGAACATTTCCGTCACCGCCGCGTAATCGCGGTACCCACAGCGCGCGAGTGGTTGTGCCTTGGCCGTGTCAAACCGGCCATTGGTGATATAGGCCTCATCGATGTGAACGCCGACCACCTGGCCGATGATGATCCAGCCCTTGAGCGGCGCGCCATGCATATCCTGCAATTGCATGGAATGCGTCACCTTGCATTCCAGCACCGCGGGAGCAGCGGCCACGCGCGGCGCCTTCACAATGCGACAGGGGGCGGTGGTAAGCCCGGCAGCTTCGAATTCACTGACACCTTCCGGAAGTGTGTCGGATGAGATGTTCATCGCATCGAACAAAGGCCGGGTGCAGAGATTGAAGACGAATTCCCCGGTGGCGATGGCGTTAGCTGCACTGTGCTTCATGCTTTCGCTGGTGAAGGCCAGCATGGGCGGGCTGGAATGCACGGCGTTGAAGAAGCTGTAGGGCGCCAGATTAGGCCGGCCTTGTTTGTCGAGGCTCGAAATCCAGCCAATCGGACGCGGCGCGATAATGGCCTTGAACGGGTCATGCGGCAGGCCATGGCCAAGATGCGGTTCGTAGAACATGCGAAAGCCTTTCGTTCGGTTGAACCTGCTGTAACCCTGGCGGTGGATTGAGGGAAGCGTTGAGGATTTCCGGCCAAGCCTCTGGGAGATCCAGCAAGGCTGTGCCTCGTCCACATTTCTGCCAAAACGCGATCGGTGACAAAAGGGTCCTGGCCCCTTAGCTTTACAGCCATGAGCGCCCAAATCCTCCTCATCCGCCACGGACAATCCACCTTCAACGCTATTTTCGACCAGACCAATGTCGACCCGCTACACTTCGATGCGCCGCTCTCGCCACTTGGCCGGCAGCAGGTTGATCTCGCCCGACAAAAATTGGCAATGCTCCCGCCACCAGACTTGGTCATCTGCTCGCCTCTCACGCGGGCAATAGAGACTACGCTTGGGCTTTTCGGGGGTTATGAAATACCCATCACCGTAACCTGCCGTCATCGAGAGCGATTGGGGAATAGCTGTGATGTCGGGCGCTCGCCAAGCGTGCTGGCCACCGCGTTTCCGATGCTGTCATTCCAGCATCTTCGTGACCCATGGTGGCATCAGGGCGAACCGGATATGCGAGGAGTACCCATCGAGCCGGAGAAGAATTTTTTAAAACGTGTGGAAGAATTCCGAACTTGGATGGCCGCCCAGCAAGGGCGCCTGGCTGTCGTCGGACATGGGACATTTTTCCATCGCCTCACTGGATTGCATTTCGAAAACTGCGAGATGATTGAGTGGAACCCTGCCTCTTAACCGCCCGGTCCAGCGGTTCTGCCACGTTCTGACGCGAACCATTGGCTCCACCAACCCTTTTTGATCGTATTTACCGCGCTCGTGAAGGATTTTGCATGGCTTAAGAAGGCGCCAGGGTGCAAAGGGGGGTGATGAACCCGAAACTCATCCTGGGTCTGGCCTTTGGCTTTGCCGCCGCCCTGATCTGGGGCGGCCATGCGGTGGTGGCGCGCCCCGTTTTGGCAGATGGCAGCTTCGGCAGCTTTGACCTGGCGGCGTTTCGTTATGGCGTTGGCATGATGGCGCTGCTGCCCTTCGCCTGGGCGGCGCGCGCCACGCTGCTGCACCTTGGGCTCAAGCGCATTCTGTTGCTGGCGCTGTTTGGCGGCGCGCCCAATCTGATGCTGTTCCTGGTGGCGCTCGCCTATGCGCCGGCATCCCATGGCGGGACGATTGCGCCCATGACCTCACCAATTGTGGGGGCGATCCTGGCAATACCGTTACTGAAGGAATGGCCGACGCGCGGGCGGGCCTTGGCGCTGACCGTCATGGTGATGGGCGTGCTGATGATCGGCTGGGATGGCGTGATGGGGGATTACCCCGGCGCCTGGCGCGGCGATTTGCTGCTGATGGCCTCCGGCGCCACCTGGGCGGTGTTCACGCTGCTGCTGCGCCGCTGGCAGGTGCCGGCGATTCCCGCCACCGCTGCCATCACCATCGTCTCTGGCTTGGCGATCCTACCCTTTTGGCTGCCGATGCGCGCGGCAGAGGTGTTTGCCATGCCGGCGGGCCTGGTGCTGTTCCACCTGATCGCTCAGGGCCTGGTGCTGGGCTGTGTGGCGATGTTCTTCTTCGCCCGCGCGGTGGAGCTTTTGGGGGCGACGCGGGCCGCCACACTTTCCGTCATGGTGCCGGTGGTGGCGCTGCTGCTGGCGGGGCTTTGGTTGCGTGAACCACTTTCCCTGCTGCAAATTCTTGGGGCAGGCTTGGCAGTTGCTGGGATGCTCGCCGCGGTGCTGTTCACCGGAAGGAAAAGCGCATGAATGCCATTACCACTCCGATGCCGCCGAGCCTTTGGGCCGCCACGGCGCCCGCCCCGCCCGCGACGGAACCGCTGATGGGCGAAGCGCGCACTGGCGTTGCCGTGGTGGGCGCTGGCTTCACCGGGCTATCGGCGGCGCTGCATTTGGCCGAAGCCGGCGTGCCAGTCACGGTGCTGGAAGGGGCAGAAATCGGCTGGGGCGCTTCCGGGCGCAATAACGGCCAGGTGATTCCCAATATGTCGCGCCTTGATCCCGATGCCATTGTGGCGAGTGTCGCACGCGAGCATGGCGGGCGCGACAAGGGCGAAGAATTGGTCGGGTTGATCCGTGACAGTGCTTCCCTGGTGTTTGACCTGATCCGCAAACACGGCATCCAGGCGGAAGCGGTACAGAATGGCTGGATTCAGCCGGCGCATCGGGCTTCACGCATGAAGCTGGCGGCATCGCGCGTGGAACAATGGGGCCGCCGCGGGGCCCCGGTGCGCATGGTGGATCGCGCGGAAATGGCCTCCCTCGCCGGCACTGACTACTGGCATGGTGGGTGGGAGAATAAGACCGGCGGGCGGATCAATCCGCTGGGCTATGCGCGCGGCCTGGCGGCGGCGGCGATGCGTGCCGGCGCGGTGGTGCATACCGGAAGCCCTGTGCGTGCCATCAGGCAGGTACCCGGCGGTTGGGCGGTGGAAACGCCGCGGGGTGTGTTGCATGCGGAACGCGTGATCATCGCAACCCATGCCTATACAGGGGATTTCTGGCCGGGGCTCAAGCACAGCATTGTGCCAGTGCGGTCCTACCAGATGGGCACATCAGTGCTGTCTGATAATGTGCGCAAATCCATCCTGCCGCAGGGGCATGCGCTATCGGATACGCAGGGTGATCTGTATTTCTATCGCTTCGATGCGAATGGCCGGCTGGTGACGGGTGGCGGCTTGATCGTGCCCTTTGGCTGGGAAGGGCGCATCCGGTCGCGCATCACGGAACGGGTGAAGCGCGTTTTTCCGCAGATTGGCGATGTGCAATTCGATTACATCTGGTGGGGCTATGTCGCCGCGACCGATGACAAGATGCCGCATGTCTATGAATTGGCGCCGGGTGTGCTGACCTGGACCGGCTGCAATGGCCGCGGCGTGGCTTTGGCGACCACGCTCGGGCGTGAATTGGCCAAGGCGAGCAATGGCACGGCTTTGGCCGATATTGCGGCGCCGGTGGAAAAGAAGCTGCGCCGCATTAGCGGGCATGAATTCCGCGCCTTCGGCATTGCCTGGACCATGGCGCAGAATCGCTTGCGTGATGCCAGGGATTGAAGGTTTGGCGGTTTTCCGCCGCTGCTGGTAATAGGGTTTCCGAAAAAGCGGCCTTCGCGCCGCGAGAAAATTGCTGGTTGGAGAATAGGCCAATGACACCGCCGCTTGATG
>CAMCZJ010000078.1 GCA_945886995.1 Asaia bogorensis | reverse complement strand
GGGATCGCGCCTTTGCTTGGCCCCGATACGCCCGTTGCCTTCATCATGAATGGCATTCCCTGGTGGTATTTCGATGGCATTGGCGGCGCCCTGGAAGGCAAGCGCCTGGCAGTGCTGGACCCCCATGATGCGCTGCGCCGCGCCATTGGCCTTGAGCGCACCATCGGTGGCGTGATCTATGCCGCGAGTGCGGTGGCGGCACCTGGCATCGTTATCTCTGAACACGCTGACCTAAAGCTTTTTCTGGGGGAGCCGGGGGGCGTGGTTTCCCCCCGCGCCCAAGCGCTGGCGGCACTATTGACCGCGGGCGGCATGCCGACCGAGGCGGTTCCGATTATCCGCCATCGCATCTGGGGCAAGCTGCTCGGCAATATGGTGGTGGGACCGCTTTGCCTGCTCTCGCGCCAGGATATGAAGGCAACGCTGGCAGACCCGGCGATTTTCGAAGCCGGCGCAAGGATTTCCGATGAGGGGACGGCGCTGGCCCGCGCCCTTGGGCATGATCTGAAAGTGCCCGGTGAGGTGCGGATGCGCCGCTTTGCCGAAACCGCGCATAAGCCATCCATCCTGCAGGATCTGGAACTAGGCAGGCCGATGGAAATTGACGCGCTGTTCACCGCGCCCTTGCAGTTGGGGCGGGATTTGGGCGTGCCGATGCCGAATTTCGCGCTGATGGTGGCGCTGGCAACCCAGGCAGCGCGGGCGGCAGGGCTTTATCGGTAATGCAGCCTCCGGCACGCTGGGCACAGCTTCGGGACGGGTCCGCCATGCACGGACCGGGACACCCCGTTAGCAAAGAGTTTTGCAACAACAAAAAGGATCAAACGCCATGGCAACCTCGCAGCGCGAAGAACGCGAATTACTCGGCCACGACGCCTTCACCCTGATCGCGCCGAGCCACCAGCCGGCCATCGCCGCAATGCCGCCGGAGGAACTCCGCACGCTGGCTACCCGGCTACGCACGGAGCACGCGAAGCTTCGGGACCTGATCCGCGAGGGTAAGCGCGCCAAGCGCGGCAAGGGCGATGCCCGGGCGGCGGCGACAGCCGAAGCCGGCAAGGCGGCACGCCGCAAGCAGGTCTATGCTGCGGCGCTGAAGCGCGTGAATAACCGCTTCGAGGAGCTGACGCATGAGCACCGCCGCGCCGAGCACCGCGCAGCACTCAAAGCCGCGCTCGCCCGCCGCCAGGCGCAACGCGCCCAGCATCCTGCCGCCGGCTTTGGCGCAAGCGATGGGATGCGGAGCAAGACGAATGCGAAGGGTGCCAAGCACGTGCATGGCGCGCGGATTGGCAGCGTTTCCGCGGAGAACAAGCGCGCTCAGGCACGGCGCGACGGGTGATAGATACTGGTATGTGTCCGGTTCACAGTGGTTCACCGGACACGTACTAAATCTTAGTCTGGCCGCATGTCCAGCGACGCCAAGTGATTCGTCTTGGCCTAAAGACGCTTTAACTCGCTAAAAACGCAAGCACCGCCGCGTTGAAATCCGCCGGGTTATCCGCCTGCACGCTATGCGCAGCCCGAGGAATCGTGACACGCTGTGCATTCGGCATCACGCCTTCCAAGGCGTCCAGGATCCGCCCGAATTGCGGCTGAGATTGATCGCCACCCACCAAAAGCGTGCGCGTCATAATCCCCGCCGCCTCCGCCCGCGCATAGGGCTTCCGCTGTTCCTTGATCTGCCCAAGCAAGGTTGTCGCATTGTCGCGATTGACCACCTTGCGCCCTTCCGAACGCTTCGCCCAAGCGCCCGGTCCGCCCGTATGTTCGGCGACAACGGTCAAGCCTTCCTCGATCTTACCCTCGGCAATCAACGCTGCGCCGCGCGCAAATGCGGATGCCTGATTACCTGCGGGCGGCGCACCGCCCAGACTTTCATCCAATTCGCCACCTGGCTCCAGCAATACAACCGATTCCAATAATTCCGGATGGTGCTGCGCCACGCGAAAGGCGATATGCCCACCGCGCGAATGGCCAATCAAATGCACGCGGCCCTTGCCAAGCCCGCGGATGAAGCCCGCGACATCCGCCGTATGGCGCGCAATGGTGAAATCACCATCTTCGCGCCACTTATCCGGCCAGCAATGACTCAGACTAATCGCCACGGCGTGATATTGCGCGCCAAGAGCTTCCATCTGCCCCGCGAAGGAACGCTGATCCCCCAAAGTGCCATGCACCATCACCACAGGCACGCCACTGCCGGCTTCGGCATAGGCAATCGGATAGCCATCAACGGTCAATGTCGGCATCAATCCCTCCTCATGCGCCGCGCGCGGCAGCGATGAGCGTCTTGAAGTGCCGCACCACCGCGGGCAGCCCTTCAAAGACGCTCTGTGAAATCAGGAAATGCCCGATGGAGATTTCCGTCACCTCCTCCATGCGGGCGATATCGGTCACGGTTTCATAAGTCAGCCCGTGCCCTGCATGGCACAGCAAACCCGCGCGCCGCGCCGCCGCAACGCCAGCTTGCAAGCGCACCAGTTGCGCGGGCCGATCCGCAACCGGCCCTTCAGCATAAGTGCCTGTGTGCAGTTCAATCGCCAAGGCGCCAATCGCTGCCGCCGCCTCAATCTGCGCCGCATCGGCTTCAATGAAAATCGAAACGCGCACATTGGCCGCGCGCAACCGCGCCACAGCCTCTCGTAAAAACGGCGCGGCGCGCAGCACATCCAAACCACCCTCCGTGGTCAGCTCTGCGCGCTTTTCCGGTACAATGCAGCAATTGGGCGGGCGAATGCGTTCGGCGAAGGCGACCATTTCCTCGGTCGCCGCCATCTCAAAATTCAACGGAGCGGAGATCTCGGCGCGGATCCTTTCCACATCGCGGTCCTTGATGTGGCGGCGATCTTCGCGAAGATGCACGGTAATGCCATCAGCGCCGGCTTCTACCGCAAGCCGAGAAGCCTCCACCGGGCAGGGATGCACACCGCCACGCGCATTCCGGAGCGTCGCCACATGATCAACATTCACCGAAAGATCGAGATGCTTCACGCCAAACCCCTTTTCTGGGCAAGTTCACCCGCCATTTTGATTGCCGCGATCAGGGAAGCAGGATCGGCCAAACCCTTGCCCGCAATATCCAGCGCCGTACCATGATCGGGGCTGGTGCGAATGATGGAAAGCCCGAGCGTCACGTTAACGCCGCCGGACATATCAATGGTTTTGATCGGAATCAGCGCCTGATCATGATAGAGGCAAATCGCCACGTCATAGCCAGGGCGCGCCAGGGCGGTAAACATCGTGTCGGGCGGCATCGGGCCGCGCGCATCAATGCCTTCAGCGCACAACTTCGCAATGGCCGGGGCGATGATGTCAATTTCCTCTCGCCCCATGGTGCCTGCTTCACCCGCATGGGGATTTAGGCCCGCAATAGCCAGGCGCGGCGCGGCTATCCCAAAATCACGCATCAACGCCGCATGAACAAGGCGTGAGGTTTCAATGATCAAGTCGGGCGTCAACCGAGAAATCGCCTTCGCCAGAGCCTCATGCACTGTTACCGGCACGACGCGCAGTTCAGGGCAAGCGAGCATCATCACCGGGGGCCCGCCGGTACCGGCTAGCTCGCCAAGAAACTCGGTATGGCCGGGATGGGGGAAACCTGCTGCGGTCAAGCTGGCCTTCTGAATCGGGTTGGTCACCACGCCAGCCGCATGTCCGGATTTAGCGAGCGCGACCGCCTCCTCAATCGCAGCGATCACGTTGCGCGCATGTGCAGGATTGGGCTTGCCGGGCACCAGGGGAGCCCCAAGAGGACGATCCAGTATTGGGAGCGCCTCAGGGAAGACTGCGCAGGCATCCTCCAGCGCCGTGATCCGGGCGACGGGCACACCAAAATCACGCCCAGCATCATCAATGAGAGCGAAGCAAGGCCCTGTCACGCGAAGCTGGCGCCAAGCACCGGCGGTGATCTCGGCACCAATGCCGGCGGGTTCGCCCATTGTAAGAATCAAAGGTTTCATGCCGCTAGTCTAGGCCGAAAGCCCAGGAGGCGGAATTACTATGCGACAATTCTGTTGGGACTGGTTTTGGAATGACCGATGATGCTGCGGCTGGCGGGGAGCGCGCAGCAAAAAGGCCCTGATTTTAATGGCTTAGGTGTTGATTTGTTGAGTTCGGTGAAAGTTGATGCGGGGACACGAAACCAGCTTGATTTGCTATTGAATGCCTAGTGAAGATCAGCATAGCCAAGTGACGATGCCCAAGAAACAGGGGGAAAGGAAGTTTGGGCAGCTGTTGGCAAGGTCCGGGCTCCAAGGCAGTCCGGCTCACCCGCGCACGGTCATGGGGGGGTAATTCGTCCACGCTCCATGATAATCCTTGCTCTTTTAGGTACTCGGAGACTGTTTTGACAATCCATAAATAGTACATATGGATTTCTATAATCTATTCATGATACACATACAGCATGAGCAAACCAGCCACACGCCCCTATTCACGCTACGGACGGCAGGCCGTCGAGTTGCTCGGGCACGCAATCCGCAGCGCCCGCCTTGAACGAAAAATGACCATCGCGGAGCTAGCAGAACGCGCTGGGGTATCGCGCGGCCTCTTACATCGGATTGAAGGGGGCGACATGGGTTGCTCCATCGGTGCGACCTTCGAGGTCGCCGCGATTGTCGGCGTCCGGCTATTTGATGCGGGGCCAGATACCCTCACCCAGCATTTGGGCTTGGCACGCGAAAAGCTTACGCTCCTACCAAAATCGGTGCGACAGAGCCCAAAGGCGGTGAAAGATGATTTCTAAGCCGCACCAGGATGAAGCCTATGTTTGGATCTGGCTACCAGGCGCCACACAGCCTGTCGTGACGGGCCGGATCTCGCGCCATGGCGAACGTCTCAGCTTCAATTATGGACAGAGTTACCTCGACCGCCCCGAGGCTATCCCGATTTTTGAGCCAGAGCTGCCGCTGCAGCGCGGATTGATTTCCCCGGCGGCTGGGCTGAGCATGGCTGGGTGCCTGCGGGATGGTACTCCGGATGCCTGGGGGCGCCGGGTCATCCTCAATCATCTCTTCGGCCGCGCAGGCCGGGATACCGATATCGGTACGCTCGATGAACTGACCTACATACTGGCGTCCGGCTCGGATCGGATTGGGGCGCTGGATTTCCAAGCCTCGTCCACCGAATACGAACCGCGCGGAGCGCAGGCGGCAGGCCTTGAGGAGCTTCTCGGCGCGGCGGAGAAGATAGAGAGGGGTATTCCCCTGACGCCAGAGTTGGACCAGGCGCTGCTCCATGGCAGTTCCATCGGCGGAGCGCGACCAAAGGCGATGATCGAGGATGCTGACCGAAAACTGATCGCCAAGTTTTCGTCCTCAACAGACACCTATAACGTCGTGAAATCCGAATATGTTGCCATGCGGCTTGCCACGAAGCTTGGGCTTGATGCGGCGCCGGTGCAATTGGCCCATATAGCGGGCAAGGATGTCTTGCTGGTCGAGCGCTTTGACCGTGTGCGCACCGAGGCAGGATGGCAGCGCCGCGCCATGGTATCCGCCCTGACCCTTTTTGGCCTTGACGAGATGATGGCTCGATACGCGAGCTACGCTGATCTGACGGAGATAATTCGCCACCGCTTCTCGCAGCCGAGAGAGACGCTGCGCGAATTGTTCGGGCGGCTGACTTTCAACATCCTCTGCGGCAATACGGATGACCATGCCCGTAATCATGCTGCCTTTTGGGATGGCAAGCAGCTCGCGCTAACGCCAGCTTATGACCTATGTCCACAAAATCGGACAGGAAATGAGGCTTCTCAGGCCATGCTGATCACGGGGGACGACCGCATGAGTCGCCTCACAACCTGCTTGGCAGCTGCGCCGAATTTCTTGCTTGATACCAGGGCAGCGGAAGACCTGATTGCGGATCAGATTGAGCGGCTACACGCTGCTTGGTCAGAGGTCGCTGAGGAAGCCGCGCTGACGAAGATTGACCGGGCAGTGCTTACTGGTCGTGCCTTTCTCAATCCATTCATCTTCGAGGGGGCTTCACCGCGACTTTCGCGCGCGCGCCTCGCGACACAAGGCATGTGACTGGGCAAGGGTTTTGCAGCAAAGATCTTTCTTTGGCAGTCGGGAGTCTTATCAGTCCCCACAATCATCCAAGCGCAGGAAGCAGGAAATTGTCCGTCGTCAAATGATTTGAAACCGATTGGAGGGTTGGCTTACGGAGCGCAGTCGCCGCGCTAATCAGGGGCGGTGAATGCGCCGGGGGAAGAGGCCAGCGCCAGCAAGGATAGCCTTCTGTTCACTGCGCGGACGGCCAGGATGGTGAAGAGGGTGTGACGGGCTTCCTACAGCACCAAGATTGAGCATGACTACTCATCTTCACCCTTCGTGGAGTTAGAATGCGCCAGAAATCCTCCGTACCCCAAATCGCCAATTTGGTCCCATAGGCTCTGACGCCGGACACTGCTTTACATCAAGCGGTTCCCACCCCGAGCACGCGCATCAAACCAAATTTCCTTTATCCCTGATACCCGAACTGGCGCGGGAGCCACAGCACAAGGTCTGGTATTGCCGTAATGGCCGCGTGAGACACGATCATGACCAGAATAAAGGGTAGGCTGTCGCGGGTAACGGCGCCTATCGAGCTATCTGAAAGCTTCGCCACAATGAAGAGCAAAAGACCATATGGAGGTGTCACCAACCCGATCATGATATTGACCACAACCACAACGCCAAAATGCACCATATCAATGCCAAGCGCTTGTGCTGTTGGGATAAGTACAGGCACCACTACCAACAGGATGGTGCTGCCTTCCAAGAGGCAGCCTAACACCAGGAGCAGAATGTTTACTGCAAGCAGAAACTGCCATTGTGATAGCTCGTATCCCGCGAGCAAGCTGCGCACCGTTGTCGGAATATTTTCGCTTGCCACAACATAATTGAAGGCAAGCGCACCCGCGATCAGCATGCCGATTGCCGCAGTGGAACGTGCACTTTCAAGCACTGTGCCGTAGGCTTCCCGAAGGGAGAGCGACCGATAGAGCAGCGCGGCGACCAGGAAGGCATAGGCTGCTGCAACTGCCGCGGCTTCTGTTGGGGTCATCACACCGCCATAGATTCCCCCCAGTAGTATCACCGGCATCAATAGGGCAGGCAGAGCATCCCAGGTCAGACGTGGCAATTCACGTAGCGGCACCCGTTCCGCAATCGGAAAACCATGGCGATGCGCCATCCAAGTATTCACGCCCATCTGCGCAATGGCCATCAGCAACCCAGGAATGACGCCTCCTAGAAATAGGTATCCGATGGAGGCATCCGAAATCAGCGCGTAAAGCACCATGGGGATGCTTGGCGGGATGATCGGTCCAATCACCGCCGTCGCCGCCGTGATGGCCGCTGCATAGCTCGCCGTATAGGCATTCCCGCGACGCATCATATCAATGATCAGTTTGCCGCTACCGGCCGCATCGGCGATGGCTGAACCTGACATGCCTGAAAAGATTACACTTTGGACGACGTTCACATGACCAAGCCCGCCACGGAAACGCCCAACAAGCAGGTTACAGAACCGCAGCAAGCGATCAGTCATGCTTCCCGCATTCATTAAAGCTGCGGAAAAGATAAAGAGTGGCACAGCCAACAGAACGTAACTGCCATTCAGCCCATTGAGCAACTGCTCCGCAGCCAACGACATGTCCTGCCCCGACGCTGCAAGATACAGGATGGAAGCAGTGATCATTGCGAGCCCAATCGGCAATCCAAGAACCGACAGCCCAATCAGGGTGATGATGCAAATCGCGAAGGCACTCATGAACGCGCGCCACCCAATGCTGGGAAAAGACTACGCAGCATAATGGCCGAATGGCGAATGATCATGGCGATAGCAAAGATCAAATATACGGAAAAAGCCCAATCCATGCGGATCCCAAGATAGGCAGAGCGCTCGACCTTCATGAAAAAAACATAGTCCGCCATCGCTGGCAGGGAATAGGTGAACACCGATACGACAGCGCCACTTGCCAAGATATCGAAGCTACGGCGGATCGATTGGGGCATCCGACTATAGATCAGATCGAAACGAATTTCTTCATCATCACGCAGTACGAGCGCAGCCCCCCAAAGGATTCCCCAAAGCCATGCGAAGGTTGATACCTCACTGGTCCAACTCAAAGGGGCGGCGGTGACGTATCGGGTGAAGATTTGCAGTAGGAAAGCGCCGAACATCACCGCGAGAAGCGCGGCGAGCAGGTTTTCTGCCCGCTGCCGCGCAAAGCCAAGGATGCCGCCCAGTAGTCCCATCAACGGATCGCGTTGACGCGATCCAGAATGCCACTGGGCCAGGTTTGGGACTGTGTGGAGGCCAAATACCGGCGCTGCGCTTCCGCACGGAAAGCGGCGATGTTCGGCTCATACACCTCAAGACCTTGACCGCGGAAGAACGTAATCATTTCCTGCTCTTGTGCCAGGTGCCGCTGCGTACTTGCGTCAACCGCCTTATTCACCGCCGCCTGCACTGCATTGCGCTGCGCTTCGGTCAACCCGTCCCAAAAACGTGACGACATGCACAGCATGTCATACGCCACGACATGGCTTGTCAGCACGAATTGCGTCGTCACTTCGTGAAACCGCATCGTCCTGCTGGTTGGCAATGGATTATCTTGCCCATCCACCGTGCCTGTCTGCAGGGCAGTATAGAGTTCCGCGAAGGCTACCGGCGTCGGGCTGGCCCCAAGCGCTTCACCCAAGAACTGCCAAGTTTCACCGGGCGGCATACGAAGCTTGATGCCAGCCATGTCAGCCGGTGTAGAAATACGTTTGCGCGGTCGCAAATTGACGTGTCGCGTGCCGAAATACAATGGCCCAAGCACTTGAATATTCAATTGCTCACGGGCCATGCGATTGAAGTCGCGTCCGACATCAGACGCAAAAACCTTGCGCATGTGTTCTGCGTCACGGAAAAGATAAGCAGATGCCATGACAGACCAGGCGGGGATCTGACGTGATAAATCTTGCGGTGCGAGATTGGCCATTTCCAGATTGCCGCGCTGTAGCGCGTTTATCTCTGTGCCCTGACGAAACAGGGTCGCATTCAGATGAAGCTCAACATCAAATTCGGATTGCAAATCACCTTGAAAACCACGCATGGCTTCAGCGCGCATATCTTGGTCTGAGAATACGGCAGCAAAACGAATGCGCTTGCGTCCCTGTGCTTTGCTTGTACCAGCAGAGCCAAGGGCAAGGGCTGCGGCGCCCGCGATAGCGGCGCGACGTTGGATGGTTGGGTTCATAATGGCTTCCTCCCGAAAAGATGCAATATGACTGGGCGCTTATGTATTAGTTCCGAGGTTTTAAGCCACGGCTACTTTTGGGGCAATAGAACCCAAGAACCTTCTTGACAGCAGGTGGCGTGAAGCTTGATTGGAACAGAAAATCTGAGGTTTCCCTGATGGCCCTGCCCGATTCCTGGCCTGCACTACAACTAGGCCTGATTGGCGCCGGAATTGGCGCATCCCTGACACCCACTATGCATGAACGGGAGGGGGCAGAGCAGTCACTCCGTCTCATCTACCGCAAGATAGATTTTGACGTGCTTGGCTTGGACTCACAGGCATTACCAGACCTGCTTCGCGCAGCGGAAAGAATGGGCTTCACTGGGCTCAATATCACATACCCTTGCAAACAAGCGGTCATCCCACTCCTTGATGAGCTATCAGATGATGCTCGGGCGTTAGGGGCGGTCAATACGGTGCTACTGCATAATGGACGAAGAATAGGCCACAACACGGATTGGTCAGGCTTCGCCGCCGCCTTCCAACGTGGTCTTTCCTCCGTCGCTTCGGACAGAGTGGTTCTTTTGGGGGCTGGGGGCGCCGGGGCGGCGGTTGCTTACGCGCTACTCACGCTTGGCGTGAGGCGCCTTATGATATTCGATGTGGATTCTGGCCGGACTGCTGCGGTTCTCGCTGCTTTAACGGCAAAATTTGGAAAGGGGCGCGCCTTCGTAGCTGATGACTTGGCAGGTGAAGTTTGCGTCGCTGATGGCATCGTGAATGCAACACCCGTTGGGATGTTGAAAATGCCTGGAATGCCATTACCGGTCAAAATGCTCAGAGCACAACACTGGGTCGCCGATGTCATCTATTTCCCACTTGAGACCGCTTGGCTACGTGCTGCACAGGCACTTGGCTGCCAAGGCATGGGGGGAGGAGGAATGGCGGTGTTCCAGGCCGCGGATGCGTTCGCCTTATTCACTGGGAAAACCGCAAATGCCGCACGTATGCGGCAGCACTTCGAAGCCTTGATAGCGCCCGGCGGCAGGGATTGATTTATCGGGCTTACAATCAACCGCTCCGAAGATTCCTGCCACACAGACGAAAGACCACTGCGCCTTTCCGTCGTCGACTCATTTGAGGATCATTGGCGCGATGACTTACGGAGTGCAGGCCTGTCCGGCGTCAAATCATTTGAGACTTCTTTGCGCGCTGGCTAACGGAGTATCTGGCCCATCTGGGTAAGGTTAAGCTGCATTTTGTTGAGGCATCAAGCGGCGGTGCTGGCTGGTTCTGCGCTTGATGCGCTCACGCTCCAGCAGGATGGTCTGCCCCCTGCCGAAATAGACATCCGCTGGGGTCAGATTGTTCAGGCTCTCGTGATACCGCCGGTGCTTAAATTGCCCGACAAAATCCTCAATTTCGGCCTGCAGCGCCCCCGGCAGGTAGTAATTCTCCAGCGGGATGCGGTTCTTCATGGTCTGGTGCCAGCGTTCGATCTTTCCCTGCGCCTGGGGATGTGCGGACGCGCAAACGACGCAGGCAGTTTGTTACAGTGGCCATTTGAAGTCTGACCAAAGCCACGGATCTGTCCGCGCGGGTGGCTGTAGGATTGCAGTCCGCTCGCGTAGGGCTCTTGGGGGCTCAGGCCTCCTGGTTCAGCCTAATGACCTTCTCGCACCCTCGATGTTGAGCCAATAGCGCGTGTGCCGACGTTCTCCGGTGCGCGTGAGCGCCCCTTTCACGACCAGATCGGCGAGGTCCCGGGTGGCTGTGGCTGGAGACGCGCCGGTGATGGCCATGTAGTTTTCCGCGCTCAATCCACCCTTGAAACCCTCAACCCCCTCCCTGAACATTCGCGCCAGTACTTTCTCCTGACGCTCATTGAGGCTGCCTACCAGCCGATCATAGAGGCGCGTCTTGGCGATGAGAAAATCCACCAGACGCAACGCATAGGCCTGGGCATCGAGGACCGTCTCGGCAAAGTACTCAAGCCACGCGGTGACCTCCAACTCCTTGTTGCTATGTTCCAGCATGGCGTAGTAGCGCTTGCGGTCAGACTGAATGGTCTGCGACAGCGCCAACAAAGCTGGTTCACCCAACCCCTGCGACAATGCCATCTCGGATATCGCCCGGCCGATACGGCCATTGCCGTCCTCGCATGGGTGAACGCACACAAAATAGAGGTGCGCCAAACCCGCTCTGGTCAACGGGGGTAGGGCTGCCTCCCCGCCTGGACCAGCAGCATTAAACCATTTGATGAACCGGTCCATCTCCGCAGGCATTCTGGAGGATGGAGGCGCTTCGAAGTGAATGGTTGGTTGGTAGATCGCGCCGGACACCACCTGCATCGGCTCCTGATGGGTTCGATAGCGCCCGATGTCCTTCACATCCTTGCGCCCCCTCATCACCATAGTGTGCCAAGCAAAAAGCTTCTCATGGGTCAGGGGCTCGGCAAATCCCCGATACAGGTCGGTCATCATGTCGGCGATCCCCTGCTCGGCCGGGGGCACGCGCCGATCCTCGGTGCCCAGCCCGAAATTCCGGCGGAGGGAGGACTGGACAGAAGCCCGGTCGAGGATCTCTCCCTCGATTTCCGAGGTTTTCAAAGCCTCTGTGCTGATGAGTTCGATGACGAGGTTGGACCTCTGATCCTCTCCGACATGCTTTAGTGCGCCGACGACGACACCCGCTTCGCGTAGAAACCGCCCTTCCCGCTTAGAGAGCGCTCGCTGGTCCCATTGGAAGCGCGGCCAGGCTGGCTTTTGCCAATTCCACTTCATGAGGAATGGAATAGCGATCTATCCCTCTTTTTTCCATAATTATTTGAGTGATAGTGCGCCTTTCTGCTGCGCAGCGGGGAAGGAACGGCTTGGTCTTTGGGTTTTGACCTACATCCGGGCACATTAGGTTCAAAATGGGCTGGAAAACCTCCTTAGCTCAGTTCGCCAATTTGGCCCCATAGGCGCTGACGCCGGACAGTCATCAAATTGCGGCGCGAAGCCAAAAATGTCTATTTAAGACATCTATTGACATGCGGACTGCATACCCAATAGTTGGGATCAACG
>CAMCZJ010000077.1 GCA_945886995.1 Asaia bogorensis | reverse complement strand
CCCGCCTACATCGAGGCGCTGACACCGTCTGAAAAAGTGATGCGTAAATAAGCCGCGGCGGTTGCCACCATGATCGAAGCGCCTGACAGTTCCTCGACCCGTCCTTACCTGATTCGGGCGCTCTACGAATGGTGCACCGACAATGGCTTCACGCCCTATATCGCCGTGGCGGTAGATGACAGCGTGCAGGTGCCGCGAGAGCATGTGAAGGACGGCGAAATCGTCTTGAATGTAAGTTTTGATGCAACCAGCTCCCTCAAACTCGGTAACGAGTTCATTGAGTTCAAAGCCCGCTTTGCAGGGACACCACGGGACATCATGGTGCCATTGAGCCAGGTGATGGCGATTTTTGCCCGCGAGAATGGCCAAGGTATGGCCTTCCCGAGGGTATCGCCCAGAGCCACCAACATCCTGACAGGCCGCTTGGCCAATATGCAACGCGACGCCGCCGGTCAAAGCGCCGCCACAACTGACGCAGAGCCGCGGGTCGTCACCCTGGCCAGCGTCGACCCCGAGCGACGCAGCAACAAATCCGCAGACAAACCCGAGCCGCCAAGCCCCACAGCCAACGGGCCACGGCCAAGCTTAAAGCGGGTTAAATAATTCTTGGCCCACCTAATTTCTCCAGGGGTGTGGCTAAAATATTAGGTAAGCCGATTTAGCTCAGTTGGTAGAGCAACCGCCTTGTAAGCGGTAGGTCATCAGTTCGAATCCGATAATCGGCACCATTTCATCATTTAAGGGCCTCTAAGGACAACCACTTAGAGGCCTTTTTCATTGGTAAATCCCCCTTTATTCATTGAGGTGTCGATTCTCATTAAGTGCTGAACCGTGCCCCCTTTAAAAACAACAGCTTAGGACGGCGTTGCAGTCTAGTTTTGAACAAAATTCTCATTAAGTTTTGAATTTCTACTGGTTGTTATCACTAAGTTTTGAATTTTGACCAAATCGAAAAAATTGCCTCCATCCACACTTCTGGCGTGGTCCTTCAAACATGAAGCCGGATTGACCCAACCTTCCTAGTTCCTCGGACCAGACCGATGCCCTTAACCCATTGCTGGCCGCAGGTGAATCGCCCCGGTTTTCATTGAGGCTGATTGGTTAAGGTGACACAGGGTTTTCGCTCTGCTCGGCAAGTTGCCGAAGCTAGTGCGCCACAGGCTCCGCCGGTGGAGTATGCCCAATCCGCTCCAACACCCGGCAAATCGGCATTGGGGCGGCCTTTGTATTTGCCGTAGGGCATTTCGCGTGTCACCAGCAACTGCAAGTCAGCAGGATTCATCGGGCAATCCTATGACTCTGACAACGCAATCAACGCCGCATCAAAAAATTCAGGGCTACCGGCGATCCAGAATGCGCCTTAACAGTGCGCCGCCCGTTCCTGCTCCATCGTCCCCTTGATAGAAAAGTTCTGGCTCGGCAGCAGCATTCTTCGCCGAATTTTCAACAGGTCCTTCATGCCATGCGATCGATCAGGATCGTCATGGTATTTCACTTTACCGTAGTACAGGGCGGACAACAATGCTCGTCCATTCATCATCTGGCTCCACTGCCATGGCGTTACTGAGCGCTGGTCCACCGTACCGAGTACGCTGTCCCAATGGGACGACAACTTAAAGCCGCACAAACGGCACAGGTCAAGATACGCGATGCCTTTCCCATCTGGCCCTGCCTTCAATAGCTCGTTAGGCAAAGAAACCGCCGCGCCACAGCTGCGGCAACTGTCCTCCATCATGCATTGGTGCAGCGGACAGTAGACCCAGGCAAGAAAGCGCCAGTGAACCATGAAATGCTTGACTCTTGATTGATGCACCACTGGGCCCGGGCCACGCGAGTCCGACCAATTCAGTGGGGCCGGGCCCAGCGAGGTCCGGGTGGACGAAGTCGCTAGACCCGCACAACCACCGCCTTGCTGCTCATGTAAGCCTCCATTCCCTCTTGCCCACGTTCCCGGCCGTAGCCTGAGCGACCGTTGCCCCCGAAGGGAACCGAGACACCACCGGCCCAGTAATCGTTGACGGTGACCTGCCCGGCCCGGACACCCTGTGCCATGCGCAGGGCGCGCGATATGTCGCGGCTGTAGATCCCCGCATAGAGGCCGAACTCGGTGCAATTGGCCGCTTCAAGCGCTTCCTCATCGCTGTCGACGATTTGGACCGCCAGTACGGGGCCGAAAATCTCATGCTGGACGCATCCGTCGTCCGCGGGCAGGTCGTCAATGATGGTTGGCGGGTAAAACCAGCCGGGCCGGTCGAGTGCCTCGCCGCCGCAGAGAATCTGCCGGCCCCGTCGGCGGGCGCCAGCCACATGGGCACCGATTCGCGAGAGCTGCAGTTCGGAGTTGACCGCGCCGAGGTCTGCGCCATCCAGGCCATGGCCTATGCGCAGCGCCTGTACCTTGGCAAGCAGCCTGTCCAGGATCGCCTGGTGCACGCCGCGCTGAACGACCAGACGCGAACCCGCAGAGCAAATCTGACCCGCGTTGGCGAAGATGGCCCATCGTGCGCCTTCGGCGGTGGCCTCGATGTCGCAATCCGACAATGCCACCAGCGGCGACTTGCCTCCGAGTTCCAGAGTCAGACTGGCAATATTCGGTGCCGCAGCGCTGGCCACCTTCACCCCGGTGGGCACGGATCCCGTAAATGTGATGTGGCGCACCATCCGATGGCCTGATAACGCCGCACCCGCCTCGGAGCCGAGGCCTGTCACGACATTCGCCACCCCCGGCGGAACGCCGCAGTCAGAGATGATCCGGGCCAGAAGCAAAGCCGTGAAGGGGGTTGTCTCCGCGGGTTTGGCGACCACCGTGCAACCGGCGGCCAGAGCGGGCGCCACACTGCGCGCAAAGGTGGATGTCGGGAAATTCCAGGGAATGATGTGTGCAGTCACGCCCACCGGTTCACGCACCGTCCAGCCGATGTGGTTTTCACCGAGCGGGAGTGACCGCCCCTCCAGCGTGCGGGCCATTGCCGCGTAGTAGTTGAAGTAGCGCGCGGTGCTGAGCACGTCGCCGCGCGCCTCCGACAGGGTCTTGCCGGAGTCCAGCGCTTCGACAAAGCTCAGGAACTCCTGTTGCTCCAGAATACGTGCCGCAATCCGCTGCAGGATGTCTGCGCGCGCGGACGGCGCCGTGGACCCCCAGCGGCTTTGTGCGTTGTTGGCGGCCAGCACCGCGCGGTCGACATCGTCCATGTCGCCCGCGGCAAAATCCGCAAAGGGACGTCCAAGTCCGGCATCCCAACTCGGCATGTGGTTGCCAGACTGCGGCGCACACACCTGCCCATCGATGAAATGGCCGGATGGAAGAGGGGGCAGTTGCGACCGCTGGATGTAGGCATCGGCGAGTTCTCTGGCCGTATGGCTGGGTATGGCGCTCATCGGAGACTCCTTGGGTGGCGCGGCTTCAGGCTCGCAAAGCCAGTCCCGTTGCCGCATCAAACAGGTGCGAACGAGCCGTGTCGGGACGCAATTGAATCGTGCTTCCAGGCGGGAAGTCGTACCGCTCGCGAAACACCGCGGCGACGTCCACGCCCTGGTGCCGGCAGGCCACGAAAGTATCTGCCCCGGTAGGTTCCACGGCGACCACCTGGACGGGGATACCGCCCTCTCTGGCCAGGACGAGATGCTCTGGGCGGGTACCGAACGTGACAGTCTGTCCGTGGCGGGCTGGTGAGTTGGCCGGCAGTTCAATGCGTGTCCGGTCAGCCAGCTCGACATGGGCGGCATTGTCAGAACGCACCACCACGCCAGGCAAGAAATTCATGGCAGGTGACCCGATGAAACCGGCCACGAACATGTTTGCCGGATAGTCATAGAGGTCCAGGGGTCGCCCGGCCTGTTCAATACGCCCTTCCTTCATCACGACGATCTGGTCCCCCATGGTCATGGCCTCCACCTGGTCGTGTGTCACGTATACCGACGTGGTCTTCAGGCGCTGATGAAGCTCCTTCAATTCGGTGCGCATCGCCACCCGCAGTTTGGCGTCCAGGTTGGAAAGAGGCTCGTCGTACAGGAAGACCTGCGGATCGCGCACGATCGCCCGCCCCATGGCTACACGTTGCCGCTGTCCTCCGGACAACTGCCTGGGGTAGCGGTCGAGCAATTGGGCCAAGCCAAGAATCTCGGCCGCGTTCCTGACCTTGGTCTCTATGGTTGCGCTGTCGACCTTGGCCAGCTTGAGCGAGAACGACATGTTCTTGCGCACTGTCATGTGCGGATACAGCGCATAGTTCTGGAAAACCATTGCGATGTCCCGCTGCTTGGGCAGCACCTCGTTCATCCGCTTTCCGCCGATCTGGATCTCCCCATCGCTGACATGCTCCAGGCCAGCGATCATTCGCAGCAGGGTCGACTTCCCGCAGCCTGAAGGCCCCACCAATACCGTGAATGAGCCATCGGCGATGTCGATATCGACGCCGTGCATCACCTCGATATCGCCGAAGCGCTTTTTCACCGACCGGATCGTGACATGGGCCATAAGTTCGCAATCTCCTAGTGTCGCTGCTTCAAGTGCCTTGCGATGCCTGCCGCCAGAAAGGCGCACGAGCCTTCACCGGATCGAGCAGTGACCAATCGCCCTGTTCCACGGTAAAGCCCCCGGGAAATGGAGGGCGAGGCTCGATGCCCAGGGAGCGCATGACCCGGTCATCACGGTAGTAACAAAGCAGGATGTGTCGGGTCAGGGTGTCGACGGCGCGACCACCCATGGCACGCAGTTCCACCGAAACCTGCATCTGATCCGTCGGTTCGAGCGACGCCAGTGGTTGGCCGCGCAGGCCGGACGCGAGTTGAAGTGTGGCCCTGATGTCATTGAGTTCGTGGCGCATGCTCGCGACGATGTCTGCAAAGACGATCGGATCGTCAGCCCCCGGCACTGAAAACTTCTTGCTTGCCGGGACGATCAAGGCTGCCAGCGTTCGCAGGTCCGCCTGTTCTTCTGGTGTCAGGGTCGCATCCGTCATCGGAGGTCTCAATCGAAGAGCGTGGCCAGACGCTGCTTCATCTGGTCCGCGATATAGAGTGTCAGCGCCTGGATAGTGCTGGTCGGATTGACACCGCCTGCCGTGACGAAGATGGATCCGTCAACGATGAACAGGTTTCTGACATCGTGACTTCGGCCCCACTCGTTCACCACCGACCTTGACGGGTCCGTACCCATGCGCGCCGTACCGAGAAGGTGCCACCCCCCGTTCACGACTGGCCGTATTTCGCCGACGTGATGTGCTCCTGCAGCGGCGAGAATCTCCTTGCCGCGGGCGATCGCAAAATCCAGCATGCGATTGGTGTTCTCGCCAATCCTGTAGTCGATGCGCGGCGCGGGTATGCCATGGCTATCCTTCAGGACCGGGTCGAGCGTGACCCGATTATGTTCTTCCGGCAGATCCTCGGCGCAAATGGCAATCCTGAAGGCGCGGCCGACCAGGCTTCTGAACGCGTCGTGGTGCCCCTCGCCCCAGGGAACAAAATTGGCCGCGACAGTTTCATAGGCCTCGGTACCCACCCCCAGACCGCGATTGAACTGGAAATTGAAACCTCTGGCAAAGCCTCGACGCCGGTCGGTTTCGTAGAACTCCTGACTCCACAGGCACATGGTGGGGCCGGCATGCCCGTCCATAGTTTCATCGACATAACCCGTGACAGCGGCAAAGGGATGGAGCATCAGGTTCTTGCCTACGAGTCCGCTGGAGTTGGCAAGTCCGTTGGGGAATCGCGTGGACACGGAATTGAGCAGCAAACGCGCCGTCCCTACACCATTGCAGGCCAGGATGACCACCTCTGCCGGCTGAAACTGCTCTTTGCCCTGCGCGTCATAGTAGATCGCCCCGGTCGCCATGCCGTCAGGCCCGACGGTGATTTCGCGGACACGGCAATGGGTACGCAATTCGACGCCGGCACGGATGGCCTGCGGCCAGTAGGTGATGTCGGTGCTTGCCTTCGCCCCCTGTGCGCAACCAGGTGTGCACTGGCCGAGATTGATGCAGGGGGCCCGACCTTCGTACGCCGTCGTGGCGATCGTCGTCTCCGATGGCCACCAGTGCCAACCCAGTTGGTTCATTGCCTTGGCCATCTGCTGGCCGGAGCGCCCCAGCGGCAGTGGTGGCATGGGTGGCTGGTGGGCAGGGTAGGCAGGGTCGCCAGCCAGGCCAGAAACGCCCATCATGCGATCATTCGCAGCATAGAAGGGTTCCAGGGTTTGATAGTCGATCGGCCAATCTTCGCCAACGCCATCGAGCGATCTGGTCCTGAAATCTGAAGGGTGCAGCCGCGGAAAGTGGGCGGTGTACATCACCGTGGCGCCGCCCACGCCGTTGAAATTCACGATCTTGATCGGCGAGTTCTCGTCATTGATCGGGTAGTCGGCCGCATTCCGCCGAACATTGGGACTTGTTGAATAGTCCGTGTATTTGCGCTGCTCGTAGTCCTTTCTGTTGGTGGGAAAGTCGCTGCTCCGTACCCACCCGCCCTGTTCCAGACACACGATGCGCATCTTCGTCTCTGCCAGGCTCCATGCCACCGCGGACCCCGATGCGCCGGAGCCGATGATCAGTACATCCACTCTGTCCAGCACGTTCAATGCCCAGGCTTTTTCTTGGTCGGCCGCGCGCGAGCAGGTTTGGGTGCCAGCGGGCGCTGCGCAGTAGTCGGTGTGGCGGTACGCGCCTCCGGTGCACCCTGCGACAGCGCCGTGATCAAGGCCTTCGACGCATCATGTTCGTGCTGGACCAGCAGGTCGCCGGCCAGGTCAATATCGCCTGCCCGGATCGCGTCAACAATCGCCCGATGGTCATCGAGCGAGGCCTTCATTCGCGAGGGAACGGCTGCAAACCCCTTGCGCAGCACAGCCGTCTGCGACGACAGGCTCGACAGCAGATGGTGGGTCCATTGCGTGTAGGGCGTATCGCAGATCAGCAAGTGGAATTGGCGGTTGACTTCCGCGTACCGCTGTGGATCCTCATCATCAACGGCCTTTGCGGCTTCCTCGATATTACTCTCCAGCGCAGCAAGCGTCTGCTCGGAATATGCGCGGCCCCCGCGCTTGACTGCCAGAAAGCTCAATACCCCGCGAAGTTCATTGATCTCGTCGATCTGATCAACGCTGATCGATGCCACAAAGACGCTACGGTGAGCATTGAATTTGAGCCAGCCCTCCGCTACAAGGCCGCTGATCGCCTCACGCACAGGCGTTTCACTCACCGCGAGCGCCTCGGATACTTCACGCGCGGTGAACTGCTGACCCTCGCGGACCTGACCAGACAGGATCATCTCCTGTATGTGCGCGCGTGCGAGGCCAGCCTTCGTCACGAACACCGGCGACTTCCCCGTCTTAACCTTTTGTTGCACCATCTGCCAAGCCCTTAATCAACCACTTTTGCATCAGTAACGCGAAGACGACCACCGGCAATATCGACATGGTACTCACTGCGCAAAGGGCAGCCCAATTTGGACCGCTGAGCGAGTCACCCGCCATCCCCGAGACAACGACGGGAATGGTGGACGCAGCACGGTTGGTCAGCACCAGCGCAAAAAGCAACTCTTCCCAGGCGAGGATGATGCTGAAGATTAACGCCGAGAGAAGCCCGGGCAAGGATAGCGGCAAAATGATGCGGACGAAGGCACTAAACCTGGAGCAGCCATCGATGAACGCCGACTCTTCCAACTCCTTGGGCAAGGACATGAAAAAGCCCCGCATCAGCCACATCACGTATGGAATGAGAAAGGTGCAGTAGGCAAGAATGAGCACGATGTGCTGGTCCATCAGGCCGAGAGCCCGTGCCACCAGGTACATCGGCACGGCAATCGCGATAGGCGGAACCCCCCTGGACAGGAGAATAAGCAGTCCAATCGTTTTCGCGCCCCGGAGTTCGATGCGCGCCAGGGCATAGCCCGCCATGGACCCGGCCACGATCGATATAAGACCTGAACCGAGTGCGACGATGAGCGTATTCAGCATGTGCAGCGGAAGATCGGTCGTCGTGAGCACATGCACGTAAGCGCCCAGCGTTGGCGTGAAGAAGATAGTCGGCGGCGTGGTGAAGATGTCGCGTTGATGCTTGAACGAGGTCATGACCATCCACAGGATCGGGAACTGGAATGCCAGGCAAACCATGACCCCGGCCCAGATTCGCAAACGACGAATCCATGCGGAGTGACCTACTTTCAGGGGCACTTTCCCTGAGGTATGGGAGCTGCTATTGCCCATCAGTGCCGCTCCTCAAAGTAACGGGCGGTACGCAGGAAGACCGCCGTCAGCAGCATCGTCACGAAAAGAATGATCATGGACGCGGCTGAGGACTCGGCAAATCGCAATCCGCGAAATGCCTCTTCATAGATGTACATATTGATAAGGCTCGTTGCGCGACCTGGCCCGCCATTGGTCGACGCCAGCGCAATATCGAACATCTTCACCGCGCCAAGCCATCGCACCACAAAGGTGGCCGCAATCACCGGCATCAGCAATGGCAGGGTGATGTGCCAGAGCATAGCCCAGCGGCTCGCGCCGTCGAGTTCTGCTGCCTCGTACAACTCGCGTGGCAGAGAAAGCAATGCCGCCGATGCGATAAGGACTACGAAGGGCGTCCATCGCCAAGTGTCGATGAAGATGACGGTGACCATGGCCCAGAACGGATCTCCGAGCCAGTCGATGGGGCTCACTCCGACCATGCCGATGGTGTAGTTCACGATGCCCCAGAGAGGATCAAGCAGCATGCGCCAGACCCCGCCCGCAATGACGGGTGCAATCGCCAGCGGAATCAGGAATGCGGCCCGGATCATTCCCCTTCCTGCCCATTCGACGTTGATCAGTATGGCGACCGCAAAGCCCAGAACCAGCTGCAAGGGCAGCGCAAAGACAAGGTACTTGGCGGTGACGACGATCGCAGACCGGAAGCGATCGTCCTCAAGGACACTGAGATAGTTGTTCCATCCGACCCAGCCCTGCGGACGAAAGGTGCCGAGGTTGATTTCCGCAAAGCTGATGTAGACGGTGTAGCCGATCGGATAGGCAAGGGTTACCAGCAGCAAAAGTGCTGCCGGCGTCATGAACCACCAGCGGGCAAACAGGTCCCTCAGGCTGACCCATTGGGATACCTGTGTTCGGCTACCGGTCGATGGGATCATGGCCCCGATTTCTTCGACAACATTGCTGTGCAACCTGTGAGTTCGTCCGCCACAGGGCTAACGGCAAGGCTTGCTACAGGCCCAGGCGATCGATCTTGCGCGCGGCGTTGTCCAGCGCCTCGGCCACACTGACTTCGCCGTTGAGCGCCCGCGCGGTTTCGTCCGCCAATATGGTTTGTGCCTGGTCGGATTTCGGCGAGCGAATGCGCCACATCTTGCCTGCCTCGGCGGCGTCGTAGCCCTGCTGCAAGGCCTTGAGGACCGGGCCTTGCCAGGGTTCGTAAGGTCCGCTGAGGATGGTGGATCTGCGTGCGGGGAAGGCCCCCATGGTCGACAAGTGAAGCTTTTCGCCTTCTGTCGATGACAGCCACTGCCAGAAGGTCCAGGCTGCCTGCGGGTTCTTTGACTTGCGCGAGATGGAGCCGTTCCAAACGCCACGGTGTGTGCCGGGCCGGTTACTGCCCACAGGCATGGTGATGATTCCGACCTCGTCTGCCTTGAGCGTCGAGGACGACGCATCGATCGAGCCCTTGTACCCGCTGCCCCACTGGATCATGTTGGCGACCTGCCCCTGGCGAAACGCCTGCAGTGACTCCAGGAAGCCGTGCGATTTCGCGCCCGGCGGCGCCCATTTCAGCAGGTCGATGTGCGTCTGCAATGCCTTGACGCCATTGGCGTTGTTGAAGCTTGTCTTGTTTTGACCGTCGACGAGCTCCGCACCGTAGCTGCCCAGAATCGCCTGCCAGATCGTAGGGGTCAGTGGCGCGCGTCCGAAGTAGGTGGAAACCGCCCAGGCATTGACACCGCCGGTCCCCTTCACGTCCTGGACGAGTTTTGGCGCCTGTGCAAGGAATTCCGCCCAGGTCTGGGCAGCGGTGGGCTCGGGCAAACGCGCCTTGGCGTAATGGGTCCGGTTGTAAAAGCGAAGAAGCAGGTTCGCAATCAGCGGGACGCCGAACTGGCCCCCTTTCCACTGGCCAGCTGCAAGCGGAGCGGCATTGAAATCGCCCCAGTTGTGGCTGGCATCCGTCCAGGCAGCGGTGTCCTTACGCACGTCGAGAAGTTGTCCCGTCTCGGCCACCTGTGGCATCCATGGCTCGTCGATGGCATAGGCATCGTACGTGGGCGACGCGCCCGTCAGGTCGAGCATGATCTTGGCGGTCATCTCGGCATAGGGAACGCCATCGACTTGAATCTTGATGTTGCGGAACTTCTTGTTGAACTCCGGGACGATCAGGCTTTGCCACTGCGACGAGAACGAAGAGGCGGCAAGGATGCGCAATTCAATGGGCCTGTCCGATGCGCCGGCCGGACTGGGTGACTGTGCGTGCGCGAGGCCCATCCCGAAGGCAGGAGCGGCTGCCAGTCCGGCAAGCACGGCCCGACGGTTCAGCGATACCTCGTCATGTCTCGATTTCATGTCGTTCTCCTTCGTATTGGTTCTTGATTTCAATTCGCGCCAGGTTAGCCGTGCGCTTGATCTTGCCTCAAATGGCATCGCATGATACCATATTCTATAGAAAATAGAAAAATGGAAATTCAGCATTTTTTACGCCAGTTGTAAGACTCGCGTCACGCGACACTCGCTCCTGCGACAGAGCCCGCCGCCTCAGGATTGACCACAACCGCAAGAACTCCAAGGACCCAACCCATGCCAAAGATCACCAATGCCAGACCCTTCGTCATTGAAACGCCACCGCCGCACAAGGGCGGCCGCTTCTGGTATTTCGTTAAGCTGGAGACGGATTCGGGACTGGAAGGCTGGGGAGAAACGGCGATCCTGAGCACGCTCAACGGCTTGTCCGGTACATACTTGGAACTCGTCAGGAACATCTTCACGACCTACATCAAGGGCGAAGACGCACTGGACCGTGAATACCTCTACAGCAGGATGTATTCCGGACTGACCTACCAACATCCGGACTACGTGATGCTGGGCGTCATAAGCGCCTTCGATACGGCGCTCTGGGACATCGCCGGAAAGCACTTCCGAACCCCGGTGTACAACCTCCTGGGAGGCAAGGTGCGGGACCGGATCCGGAGCTACACCTACATCTACGACCCGTCGAGCAAGCAGAGCGCCCAGGAAACGGTCAAGATGTGGACGCAAGAGCCCGAGCGACTCGCAGAGGTTGCACTCAAACTTGTAGAACAGGGGTTCACAGGGCTGAAGTTCGACCCGCTCATCCAGGACAAGAGCGCGCAGCGAACCTTCAGGCCATGGGATTTGTCACCTGCGGAACTGGGACATGCCGAGCGCGCGGTTGGCGCCATCCGTGCAGCGGTCGGGGAACGGGCCGACATCCTAATCGGCACCCATGGCCAGACAACGCCGGCCGCGGCTATCCGGCTGGCCGCGCGTCTGGAGCAGTTCAGCCCGCTGTGGCTCGAGGAGCCGTGCCCGCCCGAGAACTACAGCGAAATGGGTATGGTCGCCCGCTCGACCCGCATCCCCATCGCCTCCGGCGAGCGCCTGGTGACCGTGCATGAGTTCCAGCAACTCTTCGCGGAGAAAGCCTGCGCGGTCGCGCAACCTGACCTCGGCAGCGCTGGCGGCATCACGGCAACCAAGAAGATCGCGACTCTTGCCGAAGCCAATTACGTGCTCATGGCCCCGCACGTGTGGGGCGGACCGATCATCACGGCAGCGGCCCTCCAGATCGACGCCAACGTTCCGAACTTCCTCATTCAGGAGAGCATCGGCACATCTGGCGAGTTCTTCGACGAGATCATCAGGCAGCCCTTCGTCTGGGACAAGGGTGATTTCGTCGTCCCTGATCGGCCGGGAATCGGCATCGAACTGGACGAGAAAAGCCTGGAGAAGCATCTTGGAGCGGCCGCGCGTTCGATGTGATGAACCTCTGATCCCCCACCCTTGTACGGAAATCAAAGCCATGGATTTCGACTACTCGCCCAAGGTCCGGGAACTTCAAAGCCGTGTCACCCGATTCATGGAGGAGCACGTCTACCCTTCAGAAGCCCGCTTTGAATCGGAGATGAAGGCCTTCCGCGCAGCCGGCAATGCCTGGCAGCCTGCGCCCGTGATGGAGGAACTGAAGGCCAAGGCCCGGGCACAGGGCCTGTGGAACCTGTTCCTGCCTGAATCGAGGATGGGCGCGGGCCTGTCCAACCTGGAATACGCACCACTGGCCGAGATCATGGGCCGCTTGTTGACGCCGACCGAAAACTGACCCACTTATAGAGGTTATGCCGACCCAAAATTGACCCAGGTGTTTTACTGGCTCTGCCCGTTTTTTGGGCAGGAGCAAACAAAGGTGATCACCATGGAAATGTTGGGCAAAGTCAAGCGACTGTA
>CAMCZJ010000076.1 GCA_945886995.1 Asaia bogorensis | reverse complement strand
CCCGATGCGCTCCGCAATTATCGGGGTGCAGTGGTTTTCGTGGTGGATACCACCATCAGCATGGGTCCCTATATTGAACGCACGCGTGAAGCGCTGAAGCGCGTGGTGGATCGCATTCGCGATACCGCCGTGCGAGACAATTTCCGCTTCGGCATGGTGGCCTTCCGCGACCATTTGGGCGGCAATCCCCGGCTTGAATATGTCACGCGCATGGTCTCCCTGCCGGATTTGGCGGAGGCTTCGGATGCAATCCTGCCACGCCTTGCGGAAGCGACCGAAGCGCGTGAGAGCAATGAAGGGTTTGATGAAGATTCACTCGCCGGCATCAAGCTCGCCTTGGATGAAGTGCCCTGGCAGCAATATGGTGGGCGGTTTGTTATTCTGGTCACAGATGCCGGCGCGCGGGATGCCAAGGACCCACGTGGGCAAACCCAAATGGGCCCCGAGGAAATGCGGCAATTGGCGCAATCCGAAGCGAAGCAAGTCGCAATCTACGCCATTCATCTGAAAACACCCGAAGGGCGCAACAACCACGCGCGCGCTGAACGGCAATACCGCGAGCTTACGCGCTTCGGCGCGGCGGGAGAACTTTACTACCCAATCAATGAGGGCAATCTGGGCCAATTCGGCCAAACCGTTGATGCGCTGACGGATGCGCTGCTCGCACAGGTTGCCGCTGCGGTTGGGCGGCCCATCGCCGGCATCAGGGCACCACAAAGCGCAACTGAACGGCGCATCGCAGAACAGGCAGAGATTGTCGGCACCGCCATGCGGCTTTCCTATCTGGGGCGCGCAACGCAGCAAGCGGCGCCTGATGTGGTGCGGAGCTTCGTGCTGGATCAGGAACTCAACCCGGCAGAACCCAGGCCGGAAAGGCGCCCCTTGGATGTGCGCGTGCTACTGACGCGCAATCAGCTTTCCGATCTGGCGACTACGCTGCGCAGCATCATCCAGGCCCAGGCAGCGGCGCGGCTTTCACCGGAAACTTTTTTTGAACGTGTGCGTGGTGCGGCAGCCGCGGCGGCGCGTGATCCTCGGCGCATGGCGGAATTCCAGCGCCTGGGCGGCGCCTTTGGCGAATTCCTGCAAGACCTGCCCTATCAAAGTCAGATCATGGAATTCACGCAGGAAGAATGGAACAGCATGGGCGCCGGCCGGCGCACCGAAATCGTCAATGCGCTGGAAGCGAAGCTGCGCCTTTATGAGGAATTCAATCGCCAGCCATCGCTCTGGGTCAGTTTCGATGGCGGGCGTAATCCTGGTGAGGCGATGTATCCCGTGCCCATTGATGCGCTGCCCTGAGGGCGCGCATGAACCAATCCGCACCAACCCTGCTGCTGCAAGACATCATCATCCGCCATCAGGCGCCGGGTGGCGCGCTGGGGTTTGAGCTTGTCATTGAGGATTTCAGCATCACGCGCGGTGAGGCTTTGGCGCTGGTCGGGCCTTCTGGCTCCGGCAAATCCACACTGCTTGATCTGCTGGCCTTGGCGCGTCGGCCATCAAGCACAAGCAGGTTTTTGCTGACGCCACGCGCAGGCAAGGCAATAGACCTTGGCGCTGTTTGGCGCGCGGGGGATGACGATAGCCTGACCGCCATTCGCGCCGCGCATTTCGGCTATGTTTTGCAAACGGGTGGGCTGCTGCCGTTTCTGTCTGTCAGGCGCAATATCGCGCTCAGCCAGGCGGTGCTGGGGCGGCCCGATCCCGCGCATATCGAAGCCTTGGCGGCGCGGCTTGAGATCGCATCTTTGCTCGAGAGAATGCCGGCGAGTCTTTCCGTGGGGCAAAGGCAACGTGTGGCGATTGCCCGCGCCTTGGCGCATCGCCCGGAGATCCTGCTGGCGGATGAACCCACGGCCAGCGTGCACCCGGCCTTGGCTGACACAATACTGGCGCTGCTGATTGAACAGGCACGCGAACAGGATACGGCGCTGATCCTGGCGACGCATGATCCGGACCGCGCCGCGCGCCATGGCTTCGCTATTCTGCCTATCCGCACGGAAGCGGGCAATGCGGGCGCTGGCCGTTCCTGGTTAAATCGGGTGCGGGCACCGGCATGAGCGAAAAATCCTCTCATGGTGGATTGCTTGCCGGGCTTTCGCTGCGTGATCTTTTGCATGAACGCACGCTGGCACTTTGTTCGCTGATTGGTTTGGCGGCAGTACTGGCGCCACTGATTGTGCTGTTTGGTCTGAAGCAGGGTGTGATTGATGGGCTGCGTGCAGAGCTGATTGATAACCCGCGCAGCCGCATGGTGGTGAATGCCGCCAACCGCAATTTCGATACGGAATTTCTGACACGCATGGCCGCGCGGCCCGATATCGCCTTTGTCATTCCGCGCACGCGCAGTTTGAATACCGAAGCGCGTTTCGAAAACCCAGCACGCCCTGGCACGGTACTGCGCGCAGAATTGCTCGCCACCGCCGCGGGTGATCCCCTGCTGCATGGTCTGCCGAACATTGCACCCAACCAGATTATCCCAAGCGCCTCCTTCGCCGCACGGTTGGATTTGCAACCTGGCATGCGGGTGACACTGCGCGCGCTGCGCGGTGATACCAGCGCGCGGGAAGTGCTGAATTTTCCTGTCACCATCGCGGCCATCGCGCCGCCAAGCGCTTTTGGCCGCGATGGCGTTTTTGTGGACCTCAAGACTTTGCTTCTGGTGGATCGCTTCACCGATGGCGCGCTGCCCGCCACCGCAACGCCCGCCAATATCTCGGATGATCCCACGCGCATCTATGCCGGCTTTCGCGCGCATGCGCGGCGCTTGGAAGATGTTACGCGCATTGACCATGATCTGCGGCGCGATGGGGTGGAAGTGGAAACGCTCGCGGAACAGGTGGAAGGCTTGCTTAGCCTTGATCGTAGCCTCACGCTGCTTTTTGCCTTGCTCGCGGGCCTGGGTGGGGTTGGGTATCTCGTCTCCCTTGGGGTTGGGCTCTATGCCAATGTGGAACGCAAGCAACGCGATCTGTCGCTGTTGCGCCTGATCGGGCTGTCGCGGCGCGATCTGGTGGTGTTTCCGCTGATCCAGGCGCTGATCATCGCGGGCGCCGGGGCAGCGCTCGCAAGCCTTTTGGCGTTGATAGTGGCGGGCCTGGTGAACCGCCTGCCGCTTGCGGGTGCAAATGCCGCTGGCGCGCGGGCCATTTGTGTCATTGAAGCGCAGCATCTTTTGCTCGCATTTTTGGTGAGCCTTTTGGGCGCGGCATTATCCGCGGCTTTTGCCGGCTATCGCGCCGCCCGGATCGAACCTGCGGAGGGGCTTCGCGATGCGTAAGCAGTTTCTTGCTGCCATGATCCTGTTCGCACCAGCGGTAAACGCGCAAGAAAGATGGGCTGCGGAATTCTGGAACCCGAAGCCGCTTGCAGATGATCTCATCCTGCCCATGCCTTGTGGTGTCGCCATGGTGTTTCGCCCGGTACCAACCCCCTTGGGCCAAGGGCTGCTGGCTGATCGGCCCGCCATGTTGGGCCAGGCGGATGCGGAAACCAATTACAGCGAGTTTCTGCGTCAAGGCTTCATTGCCGGCCCATTTCGCGGCGCCGATGCCGCCGCACCGCCGCGCTATTACATCGGCAAGTATGAAGTGACGCGGGATCAATACAGCGCTGTCACCAGCGAAACCTGCCCCACGCCCGCGGCAGCCGGGCGCCTGCCCCAAGCGGATATCGCTTGGCATGAGGCAGTGGGCTTCACACTCAGATATTCTACCTGGCTTGCACGCAATGCCCGCGATGCCTTGCCCATGCGTGATGATGCGCGCGCCTTTGTCCGACTGCCCACCGAGGATGAATGGGAATTTGCCGTGCGCGGTGGATCGGCGGTTGCGGAAGCGGATTTCGGCGCGCGCGTCTTTCCAATGTCTGAGGGCATGCAGCGTTATGTCTGGTTTCAGGGCACGCGATCCTCGGGCGGGCGGGTGCGCCCCATCGGCATGTTGGAACCAAATCCGCTTGGGATTTTCGATATGCTCGGCAATGTCGCGGAATGGGTGCTGGAACCCTATCGGCTCAATCGCGTGGGCCGGCCGCATGGTCAGGCGGGCGGTATGGTGGCACGCGGCGGTGATTTTCTGACGCCAGAAGACCAAATCCGCTCCAGCCTGCGTGTGGAACTGCCGCCGCTTGACCGCAATGGCGAAGCGCTTCGGCTGCGCAGCCTGGGCTTCCGCCCCGTACTTGCTTTGGTGGCCACGAGCAGCGACCAGCGCCCGGCACAATTGCGCGCCGCGTTTGAGGCTGAAGCGCAATCACGCGGCAGCGCCAGTGAAGACCCCGCACGGCTTCTGGAAGTCCTGAAGAATGACACGCCAGACCCAGCGCTACGCCAGGGGATTGATCGCGTGGGCGCCGCGTTGCGTACCGCGCAGCGCGAGAGAAACGATCAGGAAATGCAGGCGATACAAAGCCAAATCGCTGCCGCCGCGCAGATAGGCCGGCAAATCCTATTGGCTGAGGGTTTTGGCGAATTGCTCGGCGCTTTTGCACGGGTGCAGGCGGAAACCGTGCAGGCGCAACGCACCTTGGCCGAAGATCAGGGCCGTATTGCCGCTGCGACGCAGGCGGAAGTGCAATCGGCGCTCCGCCGGCAACAGGAACGCACGCAGCAAATCACCACCACCATGGCGCGCATTGAAGCCGCGCTCCGCAGCCAGGCAGAAGGCCAACCCGCCCGCGCTCAGGAATTGGCCGCAGGCTATCTGCGCACCGTGCTTTCGGTTGGCCGCAGCGCAGATCGGCTACGCATTGCTGATGCTGGCAATGTGGTGCAGCAGGAATTGCAGGCGCAGAATGTGCAATATCTGCCGGAACTCGCGCGCATCGCGGCACGGCATATGGTGGCGGTCAGCAATGGCAATCCGCCCAGCCGGGAACAAGCCATGGCGGACCTTACTGCCGTCATACGGCCCGCCGCACCGGCCCAGCCAGCGCGGCGTTAGTGCGGTTCGGCTTGGTTGCGTGACCTAAGCCGGAGCCCACAATCTGTACACAGCCTGCCCCCCGCCATGGGCACCCAGAAGGTCTAGGCTTTGCGCGCCTTGAGTTCGTCACGAATTTCCGTGAGCAGCGTTTCAGTTGGTGTTGGGGGCGGCGGGCTTGAGGCTTTTTCCACCGCCTTTGAAGCTTGCAGCTTGCTCAAGACCTTCACCATCCAAAACACCGCAAAACCGACAATGACGAATTTGATGATGGCATTGATGAACTTGCCAACCGCCAGTACCGCCGCGCCGCCTTCGCGGGTGGCTGCCAGTGTAGCTTTGCGTTCACCGGTGATCACAACAAAAAGGTTGGAAAAATCCATCCCGCCCAGAAGCAGGCCGATAATCGGATTGAAGATATCTTCCACCATGGAGGTCACGATGGACGTAAAGGCCGCGCCAATCACGACACCAACTGCCAGGTCAATCACATTGCCGCGCATGATGAAGGCCTTGAATTCCTTCAGCCATTGCGGTTCCTTCACCGGGATGTGCCCGGTAATCTTATTGGCCAGATCGCTCATGCTTTTTTCCCCAATAGTAAGCCCGAAAATCGGTCTAGGTTCGGTAGCCGTTCAAGCTTATTGATTGCCATTTGTAAAGCTTAACAGGGTATGGCCCAAGCCTGGGGATGACAGGATGGCGCGGCGCGAGCATTATGCCTAAGCTTGACCCATGGAACCCGCGCATTTCGCCCAACAGATCACCTTCCTTTATGCGGAAGACCCAGCCGCTTCCTGGGATTTCTATGAAAACAAGCTTGGCCTTACGCTTGTTCAGGATCAGGGCACATGCCGCATCTATGCCACCGCGCCGGGTGAACGCGGCTTCCTTGGCGTCTGCCGTGCACGTGCGCCGCGCGCTTCAGACAACCCGCGCGTGCAAGGCGGCGTTGTCTTCACTTTCGTTGATCCGGATGTGGAAGGCTGGCACGCCAGGCTGAAATCACGCGGGGTGAAGGTTCCGGAACAGGTAGAATATTCCGAAGCCTATCGCGTGACACATTTCTTCTTCCACGACCCCGCCGGCTATTTGCTGGAGGTTCAGCGCTTTGAACGGCCGGATTGGCCAAACCCAGCCTGAAAGATCATTCACGGCGCTGAAGTCCGCCCCCCCCTGCCCTACCGCGCCAATAACCATTCTGGCAGGCCAGTCACCAGCGTCACCGGGAAAAGCGTAATCAGCACAACGGTCAGCACCAGCATCAGGAAGAAGGGCAATGATGCCCAGGCGACCTCCGTCTGCTCCTTCCCTGTCATTGTCTGCATGACAAAAAGATTGAAGCCGAGCGGCGGCGTTATTTCGGCAATCTCCACCAGTAGCACGATAAAGATGCCAAACCATACAAGATCAAAACCGGCGGTCTGCACCATGGGAACAACGATGGATGTCGTCAGCACAATCATAGAAACCCCATCCAAGGCAGTTCCCAGGATCAGGTAAACCACAGTCAATATGGCGATAATGCCGAGAGGGCCGAGGTTAAGAGCTTCCACGCCCGAAGCGAGCGCGGATGGAATGCCGGTCAGGGCCATCGCCTTGGTCAGGAAGGCGGCACCCGCCAGAATGAACATGATCATGCAGGAAAGCCGCGTGGCGCCCATCAGGCTTTCCTTGAAGCTCTGCCAAGTAAGCGTCCGCGTAACAGCCGCAAGAATGAGAGCGCCAAGCACTCCAAAGGCAGCGGCTTCGGTTGCGGTTGCCCAGCCGACAAACATGGTCCCAATCACGGCAATGATCAGGATGGTGCAGGGAATCAACTGCGCGCTGGCGCGCATTTTCTCCCGGAAGCTCAGTGCTGCTTCCTTGGCTGGCTGCTTATCCGGGTTCAGCATCGCCCAAATGGCGATATAGGCACTGAACAGCACCATAACGAGAATGCCTGGGATCATCCCCGCGATGAAAACGCGCACAATCGAAACCTCGGCCGCCACCGCATAAACCACCATAATGATGGAAGGCGGGATCATGATGCCGAGTGTGCCGGCCGTCGCCAGGCTGCCAATCGCAACCGATTCATCGTAACCACGGCGGCGCAATTCCGGCAGCGCGATCTTGGAAACCGTGGCGCAAGTGGCAGCCGAAGACCCGGAGACAGAACCGAAAATGCCACAGGCCAGGATATTCACATGCAGTAGCCTTCCAGGCAGCCAGCGCACCCAAGGTGAAAGCCCGTTGAACAATTCCTCAGATAATTTGGTACGGAAAAGGATTTCACCCATCCAGACAAACATCGGCAGCGCGGCAAGGGTCCAGGAACCGGTCGATTCCCACATGGAACTTGCCAGAAATAGCCCAGGCTGCGGATGAACCGCCATCATGGCGATATAGCCAACCGCCGCGAGGCTCATCGGAATCCAAAGCCCGGTGCCGAGCAGCACGCAAAGCAGGATCAGCAGCAATAAGGCGAAGCTCAACAAATCCATGGCTCAGACCTCAGCCGAGAAATCGCCGCGCGCGGCGCGATCCGCCGCAGCCGCGACATAGGCGGGAACTTCGCCCAACAGAACACGGATCAGTTCATCAAGAATGGCAATAAGCAAAATGCCCGCACCAATAGGCATGGCCATTTTCGGTATCCAAAGCGGGAAGGCGACAGTGCCTTGGGCCACTTCCTCAATCTCAAGCGCGAAAAACACATCATTCAGCGTGAACCAAACAATCGTTCCTACAGCAATCGCCGCGATCAGAAGAACGATAATCTCCGCGAGGCGACGGGCGCGCGGCGCAAGCTTGTCAATCGCGAGGCCAACCCTGATCAATTCACCATTCTTGAAGGTCCGCGCCAGCGCAAAAAACGTGGTCGCGACACAAAGATAGGCGCTTAGGTCATCGGCGCCGGCGAATTGGATATTCATCTCGCGCAGGGCAACTTGGGCCATCATGACAAGAAAGATCGAGAGCAGGGAAAGCGCTGCCAACCCTGCTGAGATGTCGTAAAGGCCATCAAGTACCCGACGCAAGAATGCCATGCCGTTCAGCCCCGATAGGCGGCAAGAAGTCTCGCGCCATCCTCACCAGCGCGCGTGGCCCATTCCTGCGCAATGGTTTGGCTGATGCGCGACAGGCCTTCCATCACCGCCGGTGTCGGCTGTGATACCTGCATGCCGCGGGCAGCCAAGGTGGCCTGCGCCGCATCGCGCGCTTCCGCGCTCAAGGCCCAGCCGCGATCCTCGGCGCGCTTGGCAGCTTCGCGCATGGCGGTCTGCTGCGCTGCCGGCAAGGCTTCAAAGGCACGGCGTTGCACGAAAATCACGTTATGCGTGCGGGTGAAGCCAATGGGTGTGAAGACCTTCGCGAAATCCCAAGCCGCGCTATCAACGCCTGTGGCCGCGCTGGTGACCATGGAATTGACCACACCGGTCGCGAAGGCTTGCGGCACTTCCGCCGCCTGCACCAGAGTTGGCGTGGCGCCCAACAGCGTGGCGAAGCGGTTCGTCATGGCGTTAAAGGTACGCATGCGCGCACCGCGCAGCACTTCCAGGTTTTCCACCGGCACATTGGTATAGAAGCCCGAAGGCGGCCAAGGCACGCTATAGAGCACGCTAAGCCCCTGCCGCTGGAAACGCGCTTCGATATAGGGGCGGGACAATGCGGCAAGTTTGCGTGCCTGTTCATCGGTCCAAGCAAGCTGAGGGATGCTGTCTACTTCGAAGAAGGGATCCTCATTGCCATAGGCAGAAAGCAGAATTTCGCCGATTTGCACCTGCCCCTGTTGCACGCCGCGTTTGATCTGCGGCATCGGCAAAAGGCTGCCATTGGAATGAAGCTGCGCATCAATGCCGGTTTGCGCCTTCACCTCATCCAGGAAGCTGCGGACATTGCGCGTGTGAAAGTTACCATCCGGATAGGCAGTGGCGACCTGCCACCTGGCCTGGGCCTCTGCTTCCCGCATAACCAGCGGCGTCAGGATGAAAGGCGCGGCAAGCACATTGCGGCGTAGCAGTTTCTTCATGAAAGCCCCCTGTTTTCATTAAATCAGGCGTTAATAGTCGCACCCCAGTAGAAATAGACAAGGGGGGCAGGCATGCTCCCCACCCCCCATCACCGGTTACACGATGAATTTGCGGGCAGGGCTTGCCTCCACCGCCATCAGCGCGCGGCCAGATAGGCTTCGATCAGTTTCTTGCCGTCCTCGCCAGCTCGTTCGATCCACTCCTGGGTCATTTGCTGGCTCACGCGGCGCAAATCGGCCAGCAATTGCTCGCTCGGTTGCAGCACCTGCATCCCGCGCTGGCCGAGCGTTGCCTCAGCTTGGGTTTGGGAGTCGCGGCTGAGTTCATAGCCACGCGCTTCGGCGCGTGCCGAGGCTTCCATCAGCGCGGTCCTGACATCCGCCGGCAGACCTTCCAGCGCGCGCCGTGATACGAAAACCGCGTTCTTGGTCATGGAAAAGCCGAGCGGCGTGAAAACTTTGGCGTAGTCCCAGGCAGAAGTATCAACACCGGTTGCGGCGGAGGTGATCTGCGCACTCACAATGCCGGTGGCGAAGGCCTGCGCCAATTCAGCTGCCTGAACCAAAGTTGGGTTGGCGCCAATGATGGTCGCGAAGCGGTTGGTCATCGGGCTGAAGGTGCGGAAGCGCTGACCGCGCAATTGCTCCAGGCTGGTCACGGGCTGCTGCGCGTAAAGCCCGGCAGCCGGCCAGGGCACCATGTACAGCAGGCTGAGCCCTTGCCGCGCCAGACGCGCCTCAATGAAAGGCTTCTGAAGGTCAGCAAGCTTCTTGGCTTCAGCTATGTTTGTTACCAATTGCGGAATGGCATCGGCGTCAAAAAACACATCCTCATTGGCGTAAGCAGTCAGCAGAATCTCACCAAGCTGCACCTGGCCCTGCTGCACGCCGCGCTTGATCTGCGGCATGGGCAGAAGGCTGCCATTGGAATGAAGCTGGATCGAAAGCCGCCCGCCGGTTGCCTGTTCGATTTCCTGAATGAAGGTGCGGATATTGCGCGTGTGCAAATTACCATCCGCATAGGGGGTGGCCATCTGCCAGCGCGTCTGGGCCTGGCCCAGGCCAGGGGAAAGGGCGGCCAGGCCAGCGGCCCCGGCCAGGAAATGGCGACGATCAAGCGTCATGGGTTTCTTCCTTCTTCTGCCCGGCCCCGCCCCGCCCGGCTTTCAAAGCGGGTAATCGCGCGCCGGATCCACCCCAGATTGCGTCAGAAAATGGCGAATAGCCACTACTTCATCCTTGGAAAGGCTGTGCTGGGTATTGTGGAAGGCATGGGCATGGCTGCCGAGCTTCACAGCAAGCCGGCCAGACCCGTTATGGGATACCTCTGCGCCCAGCTCCTCAAACACCGCCTCCATCGCCTTGGGGTCAATATTGGCGCTGACGGGGTGGGAGAAGATGGCGTGCAATACCTTGCGATGACGATGGTTCATGATGGCCCTGCCTTCAGGATGGGTGTTCAATGGCCCCATCCTGTCGCACAATCACGCGAACGCCTTGATCATGATCAAGTACTGGTGGAACCGGTAAGCTGCGTCCGCACCAGTTCCGCAAAATGCCCGTCTAGCGCTACCAATTCCTTGAAACCGCCGCGCTCGGCGATTTCCCCGCCGGCAAAGACCAGAATCTCGTCGGCATCACGCACGGTGGACAACCGATGAGCGATAATGAAAGTCGTACGCCCCGCCATCAGCGCGGTCAGCGCCTTTTGCACCCGCGCTTCGGTGGCGGCATCCAGCGCACTGGTCGCCTCATCCAAAATCAGTACGGGCGGGTCTTTCAGCAGCGCGCGTGCAATCGCCAGGCGCTGGCGCTGCCCGCCGGAAAGCGAGCTGCCACGCTCACCGATCATCGTGTCATAGCCATGGGGTTGGCGCTGGATGAAATCATGCGCCTCGGCCAGGCGGCAGGCATGTTCCAAATCCTCCTGCGAGGCATCCGGGCGGCCAACCAACAGGTTTTCACGAATGGTGCGGTTGAACAGCATGCTTTCCTGGAACACGACGCCGATATTGCGGCGCAGGCTTTCCAGCGAAACATCACGCAAATCATGCCCATCCAGCGTCACGCGCCCTTCCTTCGGGTCCCATAGGCGCTGCAATAGCGCCATGGCGGTGGATTTGCCCGCGCCCGTCGGCCCCACCAGCGCAATGGTCTTGCCGGGTGCGGCCGCGAAATTCACATGGCTGAAAATTGGCTGCCCACCGGGATAGGCGAAGGCCACATCTTCAAACGCCACCTCACCTTTCGCGCGGGGGATATCAATCGCATCCGGTTTTTCCGGCACGGTTGTACGCGCATCCAGCACGGCAAACATCTCAGTCAGTGATGGCATCAGCAGCACCAGCCGGGACGCAAAGCCCACCGCGCCTTCAAGCTTGCCGATCAGCATGGTGGCGAAGCCCATGAAGGACACAATCTCCCCAACCGTCGCCTGGCCGCGCAGATGGAGCCAGGTGCCCATCATGAAGATCATAATGACGCAGATGGTAGAAGCGGCTGAGGTCATTACAGACACCACCGCCCACCAATTCAGTACCGGGAATTGATGCGTAATCACCTGGCGGATGATGTCGCTGAAAAGGCGTGCTTCACTGGAAAGCCGGGTGAAGGATTGCACCACCATCACATTGGAAAGCGCATCCTGTGCGTTGCCGGCCAATTGCGTATGAAGCGCTTCCACCTGCCGCTGCGCGTTTTCCGTCCGGCGGATGACAAAAGCGGCGAGTGCGCCAAAAATGACCACAAGCCCAATCAGCAGCAGCCCCAAGCGCCAATTGAGAATAAGCGTGAGCGGCAGCAGCACAATGGCGGAAATGAAAGTGATCAGATGTTCGCGGAAAAAGGAAAGCCAAAGCCCGAACAGGTTATCAGCACCCACCAGCATGATTTTCATCAGCCGGCCCGATTGCGTATCTCCATGAAAGGATAGCGGCAGGGACAGTACATGCTGAAAATAATCATGCATGACCTTAAGCCGATTACGATGCGCCATGCGGTCCGCGAAAAGCGCGACCGAGACATTCGCACCAATGGCCGAAAGCCCAACCGCCGCCCAGATGATGAGCAGCGAAAGCGCTTCCGCCCAAACCGCCGATTCCTGCATCCGGTCTGACCGCGAAAGCAGGTCAATCACCCGCCCGAACAGCACCGGTTCCAGGAATTGGAGCCCGGCAATGGCCAAAGCGGCCAAGGAAAGCCCAATCGCGACAGCGCGATCCGCCGCCAGCAGCCTGAGCACCCTTCCGTAGAGCCGTAAAAACTCCATCTCGACCGCCACCCCTATGCGCAGTCCATCATAGGGGAGGAATCGCCCCGGCTGAAACCCAAGGGAGAAAGGTTGATCTGGCGAGGGTGACGCGCCACCTTGCCCACCAACTCAATACCCGGGAGGCAAAAAACCATGATTACCCGTCGCAGCTTGGGCGCCCTGGCCATTGGGGCCGGCTTGCCGCTGCCCGCCTTGGCGCAGGGGCTGTCCAACCGCCCCATTCGCCTGGTTATCCCCTTCACCCCCGCCGGTACCACGGATTTGGTCGGGCGGCTCACGGCTGAACGCCTTTCGGCCCGGCTCGGCCAGCAGGTGGTGGTGGATAATCGCCCCGGCGCTTCAGGCAATGTCGGCGGCGAATTCGTGGCGCGTGCGGAACCCGATGGGCATACGCTGCTGCTGACCACCATCGGCACGGGGGCGATCAATTTCGCCGTTTTCGGCAATCGCATGCCC
>CAMCZJ010000075.1 GCA_945886995.1 Asaia bogorensis | reverse complement strand
ACCAGCACATTCGCCTGGCATCAGGTGCCCGTTGATAATTACGTGGGCGAGAGGCTGCTGCGCCATGGTTGGGCGGGAAGTTTCGGCACCACATCGGTCCCCCGCCTGTTTCAGCGCGGCGCGAAACGCTGGCGTGCGCAGCGTGTGCATCCGGGGCTGGATTGGGTGGGCAAGCAAGGCCCGCCGATAAAAACCGGCGCGCTGGTGCATCTGGTGGATCGCGATATTTCGGACATGCTGCGCCGGCTGGACAAATACTCATCCGCCAAGGCAGCGGATCTGATTGCGTCTGGCGATATCGGCACGCTGCGTGCCAATCTGCGCCGCTTTGTCAGCCGCGCCTTCAAATCCTATGTCTCACGCAAGGGACATCGCGAAGGCGCCTGGGGCGTGGTGCTCGCCTTTTGCACTGGCGCCTTTCCGCTGCTGTCCTATTTGAAGGCGCGGCTGGAGCCGGAGCGCCATGGTGGGCAGAAGCCATGAGGATTGCGCAAGTGATGGCCGGCGCGCCGATTGGTGGGGCAGAGGCTTTTTTCGAACGCGCCACCATCGCGCTGCATCACGCGGGGGATGTTGTGCTGCCCATCATCCGGCGTGATGCGGATCGGGCCGCGCGACTTCGCAATGCCGGTTTGCAGCCGGTGGAATTGGCTTTTGGTGGCGCGTTTGATTTCCTGACCGGGCCGCGCATGAGCCGCGCCTTGCAGGCTTTCAAGCCTGATATCGTCATGGCCTGGATGCAGCGCGCCGCGCGCTTCACACCAAAAGGTCCTTGGGTCTTGGTGGGGCGGTTTGGTGGCTATTATGATGTGAAGTATTTCCGCCATTGCGATCATCTGGTGGCGAATACGCATGATCTGGTGCGCGCCATCACCGCCGAGCATTGGCCACCAGCGCGTGTGCATTATTTGCCGAATTTCGTTGAGGATTTCGCGGGCAGCGCACCCGCTAATCTACCCGCCGCCAGTAGCACACCTCGGCTTTTGGCCATGGGGCGGCTGCACCCAAACAAGGGTTTTGATGTACTGCTGCGCGCAGTCGCGCTGCTGCCGCGCGGGCATTTGTATCTGGCAGGCGCGGGGCCGGAGGAAGCGGCCTTGCGCGCCTTGGCGGCAGAGCTTGGCATCATGGATCGCGTGAGTTTCCTCGGCTGGCGGCGTGATATCGGGGCACTTTTGGCAGCGGCGGATATGTTTATTTGTTCATCGCGCCATGAACCGCTCGGCAATATCGTCCTGGAAGCCTGGTCTGCAGCGAAGCCTGTGATTGCCGCCGCCGCACAAGGCCCGAGCGAATTGATTAGCCACGGCAAGGATGGCGTGCTGGTGCCGCGCGAAGATGCGCCCGCGCTTGCTGCCACGATTGCAAGCCTTGCCGAAAGCCCTGAACGCGCTGCCGCCCTTGCCGCAGCGGGCCGTGCACATTTCACCGCAACCTTCGCCGAGGCACCGGTGATCGCGCGCTGGCAGCGCTTACTGGCCGAACTCAAACCCGTGGGAAGGATGTGACGCCATGTGCGGCATAGCAGGGCTTGCGCTGCGCCCCGACGCCTCACCCCCCGCCACGGTGTTGGAAGCGCTCACGCGCGCGCTGGCGCATCGCGGGCCGGATGGCGCGGGGCATCATGTGTCCGGCAATGTCGCGTTGGCCCATACCAGGCTTGCGATTATTGATCTGGCGACCGGCGATCAGCCGCTTTTCGCCGGCGCCGCCGCCTTGGTCGCCAATGGTGAGGTCTATAACTACCGGGAATTGCGCAGCGATCACGCACTGCCAACCGCCACGGCTTCAGATTGCGAACCACCCTTGCATTTGTATCGCCGCGATGGTGCGGGCTTTGCGCAGATTCTGCGTGGCATGTATGGCATTGCGATCCATGATCGCGCTGCGCGGCAGGTGCTTCTGGCGCGTGACCCCTTCGGCATCAAGCCGCTCTATATCGCTGAGATCGCCGATGGCATCGCCTTTGCCTCCGAACCCCAGGCGCTGATCGCCGCCGGGTTGGTCACGCCCCAACTTCATCGCCCCGCGCTACATGAATTGCTGCAACTGCAATTCACCAGCGGGTCAGAGACGATCTTCCAAGGCATCCGTCGCGTCCTCCCTGGTGAGACCATCACCATCGCTGATGGCCGCATTATCGCGCGCGAAAGACGCGCAGCATTACCAGCGGAAGGTCCTGAAGCCATCTCGGAAGAAGCAGCACTCACGCGGCTCGATGCGACGCTGATGGAAAGCGTTGATCTGCATCAGCGAAGCGATGTGCCCTATGGCATGTTCCTGTCGGGCGGCACCGACTCAGCCGCCGTTCTGGCCACCATGGCGCGCATCAATACCGCGCCCGTTCTGGCCTTCACCGCGGGCTTTGATGTGGCGGGGGCGGCGGATGAACGCGAAGCCGCTGCGCGTGCCGCCGCCGCCGCCGGCGCACGCCATGTTCGTGTTGATGTGACACAGGACATGGTCTGGCGGCATTTGCCGGACATCATCGCCTGCATGGATGATCCGGCTGCTGATTACGCCATCATCCCCACCTGGTTCCTTGCACGCGCCGCGCGGCAGGAAGTGAAGGTGGTGCTTTCCGGCGAAGGCGGCGATGAGCTATTCGGCGGCTATGGCCGCTACCGCGCCGCGATGCGCCCCTGGTGGCTGGGCGGCAAAACCATGCGCGGTCACGGCGCTTTTGATCGGCTCGATGTGCTGCGCGAATCGCTGACCGGCTGGCGCGATGGCATCGCCGCCGCCGAAGCCGCCGCCGCACTGCCCGGGCGGTCCCGCCTGCAAGTCGCGCAAGCGACCGATTGCGCCGATTGGTTGGCGCATGATCTGCTAATCAAGCTTGATCGCTGCCTAATGGCGCACGGCGTTGAAGGCCGCACGCCCTTCCTTGATCCCGGCATGGCTGCCGCCGCCTTCCGCCTGCCAGACAAGCTCAAAATTCGGGATGGGCGCGGGAAATACCTGCTGCGCCAATGGCTCGCGAAGAACTTTCCGGCAAGCGAGCCCTTCCGCGCCAAGCAGGGTTTTACCGTGCCGGTGGGCGCCTGGATCGCCGATGTGGCCGACAAGCTAGCGCCGCTGGTGGCAGGCCAGCCAGGTATCGCTGAAATCGCCAAACCAGATCGCATCCTGCCGCTGTTTCGCGCGGCGGGCGGCAAGCGCGAAGGCTTCGCCGCCTGGCATTTGCTGTTCTATGCACTTTGGCATCGGCGCCATATTCAAGGCGTCGCGCCCGCAGGCGATGTTTTCGAAACCCTTTCCCAGAAGTGACGACAGGAAACCCCATGGCGAAACGCGGCACGGCGCAGCAGGCACTTCGTATCGCGACCTGGAACATCAATAGCGTGCGGCTGCGCTTACCCTTGCTGCAAAAGCTGGTTGCTGATCTGGCCCCCGATGTGATCTGCCTGCAGGAAACCAAGTGCCCGGATGAGGCGTTTCCCCATGAAGGCATTGCAGCGCTTGGTTTCACACATCGGCTAGTGCGCGGCATGAAGGGCTATAATGGCGTGGCGGTGTTATCGCGCCTGCCGATCACGCTGCGCGAAGATGATCCCGATTGGTGTGCCAAGGGTGATTGCCGGCATTTGGGCGTGATGCTGGATGCCCCAGGCGGGCCCATTGAAGTGCATAATTTCTACGTGCCCGCCGGCGGCGATGTTCCGGACCGCGCTGCCAATCCGAAATTCGGCCACAAGCTTGATTTTGTCGGCGAAGCCACGCGTTGGTTTGCGGGCCGAGGTGCGCGCCGCGCCGTGCTGGTGGGGGATTTGAACATCGCGCCGCTTGAACATGATGTCTGGTCCCATAAGCAGTTATTGGATGTGGTGTCGCATACCCCGATTGAGGTTGAAGGGCTTTTGGGCTGGCAGAAGGCGGCCGGCTGGCATGACGCGCTGCGCCATTTCGTACCGGAAGATCAAAAGCTTTACACATGGTGGTCTTATCGCGCGCGCGATTGGCGCGCGGCGGATCGTGGCCGGCGGCTTGATCATGTCTGGGTCAGTGATGATCTGGCGGGCGGGCTCAAGCGCCATCTGGTGCTGAAGGATGCGCGGGATTGGCCACAAGCGTCTGACCATGTGCCGGTGATGGTGGAACTTCAGCCATGAAACGCCGGTTCTTCCTGTTGGCCCTGCTGCCCGCTGCCTGCGCCGAGCCAAACCAGCCCCCGCCCGTGACCACCGCGCCCCTTCCGGAGGAGCCGGAACAGGTTTTCGCCCCCGGACCGATTGCGTGGGACAGGCTGAATGAAGACCAGAAGCGCCGCGCGCGGGACGCCATGCGGCGGCTTGGCTATGACACCTCAAGTGAGGACGCAATCATGCGTCAATGGGCGGCCCTGCCGCCGGCCAAGCAGCGTTTCGCCATCCGCCGCCCGCCACCCCCACCACCTGCCCCGGCATCCCGCCCCGCAAGGGCAGCCCCACGCCCACCAGCGCGGGCACCCGCGCCCCCACCCCGCCCGGCGCCACCGCGCCGTTGATCCGGTTTGGACCGGGTGGGCCGGAAGGCGCCGAAAAGATTACCAAAGGGCAGCAAAAAGGCCCTTTGCTGCGGCGCACATGCTTGACAGTGGCAGCCCCCCCCCGTAAAGCCCCGACGCCTTCCGGCGAGGTTCGCCAGGGGAGCATAAGGTGACTAAACAGCCGGACCTTCATGAACGGTTAAAGCAAGTACGAGCCCGTGAAGGGCTTGAATCTGGCCCGGATGGGCAGAAGGGCTTGCCTACGGGACCATGGGGAATCGGGCTGCGCGCAGGGGTTGAGGTTGTCTCCGCCCTAGCGGTGGGGATCGGTATCGGGGCGTTGCTCGATCGCTGGCTCGGCACTTGGCCTTGGCTCTTCCTGGTTTTCTTCGTCTTGGGCAGCGTCGCCGGGGTGTTGAATGTGTATCGGCTTTTCAACCCGCGTCGTCGCTCGCGCTTGAAATGATCAAGAGACGAGGGGTTTGCCGGTGGCAAAGGAAGGCAAGACGATTGACGCGCTGAGCCAGTTCGAATTGTCGCCCTTTTTGGGCGGCTTCGGGCAGGCTATCGGCTTCAGCCAGTCCAATGCGTTCATGCTTTTGGCCCTTGGCCTGATCACGCTATTCATCATGGCGGCCGCCGCACGTGGCGCCCTTATCCCTGGGCGCCTGCAGTCGCTTGGCGAAGCCAGTTACGAATTCATCCAAGGTATGGTGACCGAACAAGTGGGTGATGAAGGAAAGAAATATTTCCCCTTCGTCTTTGCCATTTTCATGTTCGTGCTGTTTGGCAACCTTCTTGGCATGCTGCCCTATGCCTTCACCTTCACCTCTCACATTGCGGTCACGCTGACGCTGGCGGTGATTGTCTTCGTGACCGTGACGGTGATTGCGCTGATGCGCCATGGCATGCATTTTTTCAGCTACTTCTTCCCGGAAGGCGCGCCTGTGTGGCTGGCGCCGATCATTATCCCGGTTGAGGTGATTTCCTATTTCTCCCGCGTGGTCAGCCTTTCTGTCCGCCTTTTCGCGAATATGGTGGCGGGGCACGTGATGCTGAAGGTGTTTGCGACCTTCGTCGTCCTGCTGGGTAGCCTTGGTGCGGTTGGTCCCTTCGTGGCAGTGTTGCCCCTTAGTGTGAACATCGCCCTTGTGGGGTTTGAGTTCCTGGTGGCTTTCCTCCAGGCCTATGTGTTCGCCATTCTGACGAGCATCTATCTCCACGACGCGGTGCATCTGCACTGACGCGCGCTGGATTTTTTTCGGAAATCTGTTGAAGTCAAACGGAAGGAATGTGTCATGGAAGTTGCTGCTGCGAAGGCCCTTGGTGCCGGTATTGCCGTTATCGCGCTGTTCGGCGTGGGTCTCGGGATCGGCAATATCTTTTCCTCGCTGATCACCAGCGTCGCCCGCAACCCGGCCGCCCGTGATGCCGTGTTCCCGATCGGCATTCTGGGCTTCGCGCTGACGGAAGCCGTGGCGCTTTTCGCGCTGCTGATCGCCTTCCTTATCCTGTTCGCTTGATGGCTGGCGCCCCGCATCTTTCTGGGCGGGGTGAGTTGGTTTCGGGGTGGGCCAGATGCCGCACCCCGATCTGACATCTGTCTTGGCCGCGAGAGGGTAAGCCGATGCGCCGAATACTGCTTGCGATGACGCTAAGCGCCATGCCTGCACTTGCCTGGGCTGCCAGTTCTGCTGGCGGTCCGCCGGTGGAAGGCATGCCTCAGCTTGCCTTTGGCCATCCGGTCCAAGGGCCTTTGCTGATTGGCCAGGTTGTTTGGCAGGTCATTATCTTCTTTTCGCTGTTCCTGCTGCTGACCTTTGTCGCCCTGCCCCGCTTGGGTGCAGTGATTGATCATCGCCGCCAGCGTATTGAAAGTGATCTGGAAGCGGCGCGCGCCGCCATGCAGTCGGCTGATGCTGCTATCGCCGCGCAACGCGAAGCGACGCAAATCGCCCGCGCTGAAGCGCAAGCGGCGGTGAACGCTGCCATGCAAGCCGCCCAGCAGGAGATGGACGCAAAGGCGGAAGCCTTGAATGCGGCGCTTGCCAAGCAAATCGCGGAAGCCGAAGCGCGCATAGACCAAGGCCGCAAATCGGCGCTGGGCGCGGTGCGTCAGGTTGCTGGTGAGACTGTCGAAGCCCTGCTTTCCAAACTTGGCGCCAGCGCCGATGCCGGCAAGGTGCAGGCAGCGGTCCAGCGCGAAGCCACCGCCAGGGGGATTGCCTGATGCAAAGCTCTGCGTCTGTCTTCGCTGATCCTACATTCTGGGTCGCGGTTTCCTTCGTCCTGTTTTTCGTGCTGCTAGGCAGCAAGCTTTGGAAAGCGGGCACTGGCGCGCTCGATTCCCGCGCTGATGGCATCCGCAACCGGATTGATGAGGCGAATAAGCTTCGCCTTGAAGCCGAAGCCAAGCTGAAGGAAGCCGAAGCTGCCCGGGCAGAAGCCGTGAAGGAAGCGGCTGAATTGCTTGCACGCGCCAAGACCGAAGCGACACGTATCACCGCCGCTGCTGCCGCTGAGGCTGAAGCTTCTGCGGAACGCCGCAAGCAACTTGCAATGCAGCGCATCGCAGCGGCAGAAGCAAGCGCCATTGCCGAAGTACGCAACACGGCTGCCGATATTGCGGCCACAGCCGCGCGGGCTGTCTTGGCTGAAACCATGGATGCCACTGCGGATGGCGCCATGATTGATCGGAGCGTGGCTGACCTGCCCCGGGCCCTGCGCGTCGCCTGAAGCACGAAGGTTTCCCTTCAAGGGCCGCTTTTCCATTTTGGGAAAGCGGCTTTTTTCTTTTTGCTGATTCCGCTTTTTCTGGACCCGCAAAGATTCTAGACTACCCCATCACGGATTGATGGGAGAAACTTCATGCTGCGCCGCTTGACCCTTGCCGCCGCCTTGCTGGCGGGTTCCGCCTTGACTGCCCAAGCCAATAATTTCCGCTGGGCCAATGATGGCGATGTGAATTCCATGGATCCCTATACGCGGCAGGAGACCTTCCTGCTCGCCTTCGGGTCCAATTTCTATGAACCGCTGGTCCGCCGCGACCATGAAGGCAAGGTGGAAGCCGCCCTTGCCGAACGCTGGGAACAACCGCAGCCGACCATCTGGCGCTTCCATCTGCGCCGCGGTGTGAGGTTCTCGGATGGCACGCCTTTCACCGCCGATGATGTTGTCTTCAGCGTTGAACGTGCGCGCGCACCTGGTTCCAATGTGCAGGGTGTGCTCGCTTCCGTGAAGGAGGTGCGCAAGATTGATGATCACACGGTTGATTTCGAAACCACTGTGCCCAATCCGATCCTGCTGCAGGAAATCACCAATTGGGGCATGTTCAGCCGCGCCTGGGCGGAAAAGAACAACGCCACGCGCCCCGCGGATTTGACAACGCGCGCGGAAAACTTCGCCACGCGCAACGCCATGGGCACCGGCCCCTTCATTCTGGTATCGCGTGAACCAGACCGTCGCACGGTTGTCGCCCCCAATACGAATTGGTGGGACAGGCCGGTGCATAATCTGACGCGCGCCGAATTCAATGTCATTTCCAATGACGCGACACGCGTGGCCGCGCTGCTCTCGGGCGAGATGGATTTTGTCTATACCGTACCGCCGCAGGATGTGGACCGGATTTCACGCTCCCCCGGGGTGCGCATCATCCAGGGGCCGGAATTGCGCACCATCTATCTCGGGTTGGATCAGATGCGCCCGCAGCTGCTGAAATCCGATGTGCAGGGCAAGAATCCCTTCCAGGATGTGCGCGTGCGCCGCGCCATGCAATTGGCGATAGACACAACCGCCATTCAGCGCAGCGTCATGCGCGGCCAATCCCGCCCGACCAATCTGATCTATGGCCCGGGCGTGAATGGCTTCCGTGAGGAAGATGACCAGCGCCCGCGCGTTGATCTGAATGAAGCGCGCCGCCTGCTGACCGAAGCGGGCTATCCCAACGGCTTTGGCGTGACGCTGGATTGCCCGAATGACCGCTATGTGAATGATGAGGCGATCTGCACCGCCGTTGTCGCCATGCTGGCGCGCATCAATATCCGCGTGACGCTGAACGCGCAGACCCGCGCACGCTTCTTCGCCGAGGTGAATGCGCCTGGCTACAATACCAGCTTCTATTTGCTGGGTTGGACGCCGGCGACTTCAGATGCGCATAACGCGCTGTTCAACCTGGCCGGCACGCGCGATGGTTCGCGCGGCATGTTCAATAATGGCGGCTATTCCAGCCCACGCCTGGATGATTTGATCAGCCGTATTGCGGTGGAAACGAACCAGGCCACGCGCCAGGGGCTGATCACCGAAGCGGGCAAGGTCATTCAGAATGATGTCGGCTATATTCCGCTGCACCAGCAGCAGATTGTCTGGGCCGTGCGCCAAGGCTGGAATGTGGTGCAGACAGCGGATAACTACATCCAGCTGCGCTTCGTGCGTCAGGGGCAGTAAGACCTGATGCGAAAGATGCCCGCCCGGTGGATGCCGGGCGGGTTTTTTATGTCACGGCAAAGCCCCCAACCGCCGCTCCACCAACGCACGCCAGGGCGCATCGGCTGGGCTATCGGCCAACAGCGCACGCCAAGTCGCGCGCGCGCGTTCCGGGTGGCCTGCCTCGGCCTCCACCACACCCAACAAAAAGCGCAGCTTGGGCTCCTGCGGTGCCTCGGCCAAGGCGCGCAGCAAGATGGGACCGGCAGCGACGAATTCGCCGCGCCCGATTTCCATTTCCAATAGGTCACCCGCCAATTCCACATCGAAGCGGGATGCCAAGGCACGGCGCCAAGCCTCCGCCGCGGCATCGGCATTGCCGCGGCTGCGTTCTGCATTGCCCAGCATGACAAAACCCTGCCGCGCCGCCTCACTCATCGGGTCAAGCCCGGCCAGTCTTTCGCGCAGGCGGTTCAACAGCGCATCATCCCGCGCGGCAATCTCCGCTCTTTCGCTATGTGGTGCGGAAGGCATATCCGGCGTGCCTTGCACCAGATAAAGCCCAAGCCCAGCCGCAGGAATCAAGAAGACCAACGGCAGAAAGCCAAGCGCACGGCCACGCGTGGCAGGTGCTGCTTCCTCTGGCGCCTGCAATAGCCGCCGCTGCACTTCCACCTGGGCGGCGCGGAGCGCATCGCCTTCCAGCCTGCCAGCCGCGGCTTCACGGTCAAGCTCCGCCAATTGCGCGCGATAGAGTGCCAAATCAGCTTCACGCCGCCCACGCGTCACCACGGGGCGGAGCAGCGTTGCGACCAGCGGCACCATGGCGGCCAGCGCCAGCAGCAATATCGCAATCCAGATCATGCCGGGCCGCGATCAAGCTCAGCCAGGCGCCGCGCTTCCTCAGGTGAAAGGGCCGCCGCTTCGGCCATGGCGCGGCGGCGGCGCAGCATGATCACGGCAATGCCGCCGCCCAAAGCCAGGACGGGCGTCGCCCAAAGCAGCATGGTTGCCGCCGTGACTGGCGGGCGCAGCAGAACAAAATCGCCATAACGCTGATGGACAAAGCGAATGACCGTCGCCTGATCCTCTCCATCCGCGACACGTTCACGCACCAGGCGGCGCAGGTCACGCGCCAATGGTGCATCGCTGTCTTCGATGGATTGGTTTTGGCAGACCAGGCAGCGCAATTCGCGCCCAATCTCCCGCGCCAGCGCTTCCTTGGCGGGGTCGGCCAGCCTTTCATTCGGATCGCCCACCGCGCCCCAGGCGGGCAGTGCCAGCAGCAGGCAGAAGAAAACCCAGCGCGTCACGCATATCTCCGCAAAAGGGGGCGCAATTCACTCTCCAGCGTATCGGCGGTGATGGGCCCGGCCCAGCGCCAGCGGATCATGCCTTGGCGATCCAGCAAATAGGTCTCAGGCACGCCATAGACGCCCCAATCAATGGCCGTGCGCCCGGGTTCATCCCGCCCAAGGCGGCGATAGGGATTGCCGTGACGCCTGAGGAAGGCGCCGGCTTCCGGCACGCGATCCTTGTAATTGATGCCGTAAACCGCAACGCCTTCGCGCGAAAGGCGCATCAGTTGCGGATGTTCAATGATGCAGGGCGCGCACCAGGAAGCCCAGAAATTCACCAGCACCGGCCCGGGCAAAGGCCCGCGCAAATCCTCCGCCGCCAGGGCGGGCAGCCCAACGCCCTCCAGCGCCGGCAGGCTGAAGTCTGGCGGTGGCTTGCCAAGCAGCACGGAAGGCACGCCGCGCGGATTATAACTGCCATCCTGCAAACCTTGCAGCATGGCGTAGAAGCCCACACCCGCCGCTGCGGCCACACCCAGCGGCGCATAGAGCATCCAGCGCCGCGAACGCTTGGGGGAAGCTGCGTCACTCATGCCGGTGCGGGGGCGGCCTTGCGGGAAGGCGCTGAAACCCGAATGCGCCGATCAGACAGCGAAAGCCCGCCGCCCAAAGCCATGATCCCCGCGCCAAACCAGATCCAGGGGGCAAGGGGATTGTGATGCAACCGCACGACGCCACCGCCATCACGCTCATCACCCAGCACCGCGTAAAGGTCTCGCATGGCGTTGGTATGGATGGCCGCTTCCGTGGTGTTCATGCGCCCGACTGGGAAGAAGCGCTTTTCAGGCTCCAGCACCGTCACCACGCGCCCGCCATCCAGCACCGTTATGGTCGCGCGGCGAGAAGACCAATTCGGCCCCTGCACATCACGAATGCGCTCAAGCCGCCATTCATAACCCGCCAGCCGCGTTGATTGGCCGGGCTTCAGTTCCACCAGCGTATCGGTCGCCAGCCCCATGCCCGCCAACCCCGCAAACATCACGCCCATGCCGGCATGGGCAATCGCGCCACCCCAGGCAGCACGCGGCAACCCACGAGCCCGATTCCACGCCTGAGAGGGCCGGCGGAAAGCGGCGATACGGTCCAGAATATCGGCCGCCGCGCCGGCAATCAGCCAGGCAGCCGCGGCAAAGCCAAGCGCCGGCCAAACATGATAGCCCGCGATCAGCAGCGTGAGGAAAGCCGAAGCCACCGCCAGCAACCCAACCCACCACAAGCGTTGCAAGGCACCCGCCAGATCGGCCCGCTTCCAGGCCAGCAGCGGCCCCACCGCCATGGCCGCGACCAGCGGAACCACCAGCGGCGCTGTCGCCGCATTGAAGAAGGGCGCGCCGACCGAGATTTTTGCGCCAAAAAGGATATCAGCGAACATCGGCCAAAGCGTGCCCACCAGCACCACCGCAGTGATGGAACAAAGCAGAAGATTATTCAGCACCAGCGAGCCTTCGCGCGATATCGGCGCGAAAATCCCGGTGCCACCCAAACGCGGCGCGCGCCACGCGAACAACGCCAAAGCCCCGGCCACATAGACCATCAGCAGCCCAAGAATGAAGACACCACGCGCTGGATCATTGGCGAAGGCATGCACGGAATTCAAAACGCCAGAGCGCACCAGGAATGCCCCCAGCAACGACATGCCGAAGGCCAGAATCGCCAGCAGCACGGTCCAGATTTTCAGGCTTTCGCGCTTTTCCACAACAATCGCGCAATGCAGCAGCGCCGTGCCAATCAGCCAGGGCAGCAGGGATGCGTTTTCCACCGGGTCCCAGAACCAATAGCCGCCCCAGCCGAGCTCGTAATACGCCCACCAGGACCCAAGCGCGATGCCAAGCGTCAGGAAGGACCAGGCCGCCAAGGACCAAGGCCGCACCCAACGCCCCCAGGCCGCATCCACACGCCCTTCCAACAGCGCCGCGACAGCAAACGCAAACGTCACCGCATAACCAACATAGCCCAGGTAGAGCATGGGCGGATGCAGCGCCAAGCCAAGGTCTTGCAACAGCGGATTGAGCCCCTGCCCATCCATGGGCGGCGGCCAAACACGCTCAAACGGGTTGGAGGTGAAGATGATAAAGCCCAGAAACCCCGCTGCGATTAGCCCCAGAATGCCAATCACGCGTGCCTGCAAGGCGCTTGGCAAATCGCGCCCGAACGCGGCCACGGCACCACCACAAAGCGCCAGGATCAGCACCCAAAGCACCATGGACCCTTCATGATTGCCCCAGGCGCCGGAGAATTTATAAATCAGTGGCTTCTGTGAATGGCTGTTCAGCACCACGTTGGAGACCGTGGTGTCATTCACCGCAAAGGCCCAAAGCAGCGCGCCAAAAGCGGATGCAATCGCGATCAACTGCGCGCCTGCAAGCGGGGACGCCAGCGCCATCAACCGCGCATCGGCCCGATGCGCGCCAATCAGCGGCAAGATCGCCTGCACCAAAGCCAGAAT
>CAMCZJ010000074.1 GCA_945886995.1 Asaia bogorensis | reverse complement strand
CATGCGAAAGCTCATCATCCTCGCAAACGCGCTACTCAAAAAAGGTAGACAATGGCAAATGCGGGTGGCTTGACTATCACGGATACTCTAGCCTTCAGCGCCCATCAATATGCGTGATGATGATGGCGCTCTCGCCCCGTGCGCGCGCTTTGCGAAGCCGCCACCAAACCGTAATGGCGCCAATCGCGCCCGCCGCCAGCACAATCGGCAGCAAAACCCCAATCGCCAGCAAGGCGAGCGCGGCCAGCAATAACCCACCGGCGGCAAGTGCCACCAACATTGCCACACCGCCAAGCCGCGCCAAAACGCGTTCAAACCCGCGCGGCGCCGGCGGTGGCGGCGGATCGCGGAATTCGCCCTCAGGCGTCATGTCAATGATGATGGGCGGGCGCTTGTCGCTCATGGGATGAGAGATGGGGGTTTGGCTGAGCCCGGGTCAAGCCCAGAATTTGTTACATACGGTGTCGGAAGGCATCAAGCCGTGCGAAAACCTGATCATGCGGCAGGCTTGTCAGGTCATGATGCTCCTCAGCAAGCACCGCCTTGCGCGCGGGCCCGGGCAGGTGTTCGACAATGGCGTGGGCCACCGGCGCGGGGGCGATGATGGCGATGCTGTCCGTTTGCTTTGCGGCGAGCGCCGCGGCCAGATCATCCGCAAGGGCTTCCAGGAAATCCCGCCTGGCGTGTTCCTTCGGGCTGTCATCCTTGGCGTCCAGTTCAATGCCGCTGCGCCTGACGCTGCCGCCGGCGGCAAAGGCGCGGCCAGGTTTGTCTTCCCCCAGTTCTGAATTCTTCATGCGCGCTTCCGGCGCATCCCAGGCGCGCACTTGGTCGTAACCAGAATCCTCGGCGCGCTTCACAAAAGCCTGCGCCCGGCTGCTATTGGCCAGCAGATACCAGCGCCGAAGCGGGTCTTTCGTCAGGGGGGTATTGGCCATTGGCGGTCTCCAAGCTGAAGGGCCTGCTTCTTCGCCCGCACCAGCCGGACTCTTCTTGCGCCCGGTCAAGCAGGCGGCCCCGGCGCCATCACCTTGGCGCGAGGCAGGCCAGATGCTGCCCGCCAGCCTCCACAACGCTTAAAAAACGCTCATACAGCTATCTTTAATGCAGTTTTTTGCGTCATTTTTGGGCTCCGAGCGATCTTTCACAGGCCGAGCGCGACGAAATCCTCGGCACGCGGATTGCTCACCCGTGGTCGAACATCTGGAGGGTTTGTGATGTCGCGTCCCAATGTCTCGATCACTCGTCGTCGTTTCGCCACCTCACTGGGCGCCGGCGCCTTTCTGCTGGCCAGCCCCGGCATTGTCCGGGCACAAACGCGCGAGATCGTGATCGGCGGTGCCGCAAGTCACAAGCCTTGGTTCGAAGCCCATGTCCAGGCCGAATTTGAACGCAAATTTCGCTGCCGCCTGACCTTTGAAGGCACCCGATCCCTCGTCAATCTTGAAAAGATGCAGAAGAACAAGGACCGTCCCTATATCTCGGTCGTGCAGATGGATGATCCGGTGATGATCCTTGCGGTGCGTGAGGGATTGCTGGAACCGATCACCGCGGCAAAGGCGCCCAATGCCGCGCGGCTCAAGCCAGGCACGCTGCATATGGATGGCATGTGGGCCAATTACCTACAGCCCTGGCAGGGCATTGCCTATAACTCCAATGTGCTGCGCACACCGCCAGCGTCCTGGAATGATATGTTTGAAGGCCGCTTCCGTGGCCGCATCATTGTGCCTTCGCTGCAGAATACTGAAGGTCTGCCGAATATCTTCATGATGGCGCATCTGGTGACCGGCAAGCCAATGGCGGAAGCCTATAAGGATATTGATGCCGCCTTTACCGGCTTCCGGCGCCTGAAGCCCAATCTTCTGACCGCCTATAGCCAAATGCCGCAGGCATTCTCTCTGATGGAACAGGGTGAGGCGCATATGATTGTGGGTGCGCTTTCCTCCTTTGGGATGCAGCGCCGGCTTGATGGCGCGCCGGTTGGCATGGTGGCCCCGCGTGAGGGGATTTTCCCGGTCCCCTCCGGCATTGCCGTGGTCAAGGGTGGGCCGCATCAGGATTTGGCCTTTGCTTATGTGAATGAATTGCTTGGCGCCGAAGTGCAGAACCGCATTGCGCCACCCACCTTCGCCCTGCCAACCAATCTGGACGCCGCAATACCGCCCGGCATGCCGAGCGGTGTCACGGTACACCCAATTGATTGGGCCTTCGTTGCGGGAAATCGCAACGCCTGGGTGCAACGCTGGGATCGAGAGATGGCTTTGTGACGAGGGCTTTTCTGGAAGTCAGGAACGCCAGCAAAAGTTTCGGCACTGCCACGGTTCTGGATGGCGTAGCGTTGGAAGTGGCGCAGGGTGAATTCGTCTCCCTGCTCGGCCCTTCCGGTTGCGGCAAGACAACCTTGCTGCGCATCATCGCGGGCCTGACCAATGCCGATGCCGGTGCGGCCATTCTTGACGGCCAAGACATCACGGGGCGCCCACCCCATAAGCGTGACGTTGGCGTGGTGTTTCAGAATTATGCGCTGTTTCCGCATTTGAGCGTGGCTGAGAACATCGCCTTCGGGCTGCGCGGGCGCGCTTCCCGCCAGGATATCGCGGGCACGGTCACCCGGTTCTTGGACCTGGTGCGCATGGCGGATTTCGCCGATCGGTCCGTGCGCGCACTTTCCGGCGGGCAGCAGCAGCGCGTGGCCGTCGCACGCGCGCTTGCCGTGGCGCCGAAGCTGTTGCTGCTGGATGAACCATTTTCCGCTTTGGATCGCAAATTGCGCGAGACCATGCAGATGGAATTGAAGCGCCTTTTGCGTGAACTTGGCACCACAGCGATTTTCGTCACGCATGACCAGGACGAAGCGCTGGTTATGTCAGACCGAATCGCGGTGATGAATCAAGGCCGGATCGAGCAATTGGATACACCCCAAGCGCTCTATGATCGTCCCATCACGCCTTTCGCGCTGCAATTCGTCGGCCTTTCCACCCGCATCTTCGGGGAAGTGACGGCAACTGACCCGGATGGCACCATCACCGTGAAAACCTCTCATGGCGTGCTGCGGGCACCGGGGCGCTTTGCGCGTGGCAGCGCCGTGCTGCTTGGCGTCAGGCCTGAGCGGATATCCTTCGGCGCGCAGGAAGGGCATAACAGCATCGCGCCACGCCTTTCCGACATAGTGTTTCAGGGCGCGCGGGTGCAGGCGCATTTCGCATCCAGCGAAGATGAACCCATTTTGCTGGAAACATCCGCGCGCTTGCCCGGCGATATTGCGCCCAATGCCGTACTGCCGATTTCATGGTTGCCGGAAGACACGCTGGTCTTCCCGCGCGCGGCGGGCGCATGAAGCAGGACCATTCCCTGATCGGCTGGCTTGCCGCACCGGCGGTGGCCTATCTTGCGCTGGTCTATGCGCTGCCACTGGTCTGGCTTCTGGCGCGCAGCTTCACGGGGCCTGAGGGCATTTCCTTCGCCCTGTTTACCGAATTCTTCGCTGATCCATTTTCCTGGCGCGTGATCGGGAATACCATGCGCATCGCCGGGCTGGTGACGCTGGTTTGCCTTCTGATCGGCTATCCAGTTGCCTTCGCCCTGGCGCGTTCCAAGGGCATGGTGCAGGTGATTTTGCTTGCCGCCATCATCCTGCCCCTGTCGGTTGGCGTGGTGGTCAAGGCCTTTGCCTGGCAGGTGGTACTCAGGCGCGATGGCGTGGTTTCACAATTCCTGATGGGGATTGGCGTTTGGTCTGAACCGCAGCGACTGCTGTTTACCGAAACGGGGTTGGTCGTCGGTGCCGCCAATGTCTTTCTGCCTTTCATGATCTTGCCCATTTATTCCGTTGTGAAGCTGATTGATCCGCGCTTGATGGAAGCGGGTGCGACGCTTGGTGTGAGCCCATTGTTGCGCTTCTTCCGCATTCTGCTGCCGCTGACCTTGCCCGGCGTTGTCAGCGGGATCGCTTTCGTCTTCTCGCTCGCTGTTTCGATGTTCGTGATCCCAAGCCTGCTGATTGGTGATCGGTTCCAGACCCTGGCAACTCTGACGGGGCGATCCTTCCTGTTGATGCGCAATGAGGCTTTGGGGTCCGTCACCGCGACGGTATTGTTGGTGCTTGCTGTGATGATCGTCCTGCTCTCCAGCCTACTGGCGCGCCGGGTAGGTCGGTTTACATGACGCCGCTGGAACGCATTGCCCAGGCCCTGATGTGGATCATCGCAGGCTCTGCGGTGATTTTCCTGCTGACACCCTTGGTGGTGACCGTCGCGGTCAGTTTCGGCAATTCCGCTGTCTTTACGCTGCCGCCGCCGGAATGGTCGCTCCGCTGGTATGAAAGGCTTGCGAATACGCGGGGGCTTTGGCCTTCCATCATCACCTCCGTGCAAATCGCGGGGCTTTCCACGCTCATCTCACTTGTGCTGGGCACGCTTTGCGCCATTGCCATTGTGCGCGGGCGTTTTCCGGGGCGGGAAGCGATTGCGACCTTTCTTGTATCGCCCCTCATGCTGCCTGGTCTGGTGGTTGGCATCGCCATGCTGCAGGGCTTTCGCCTCATCGGGCTGCGGGAGGCTTGGACAAGCTTGCTAATGGCGCATGTCGTGATCACCATGCCTTATGTGGTGCGCACGGTGCTTGCTGCGCTTAGCCTGTTTGATTTCACGCTTCTGGATGCGGCGCGCATGCTTGGCTGCTCGCCGGCGCAAGCCATCAGGCGCGTGCTGGTGCCGGCGCTCGGGCCAGCCTTCCTGACATCGGGCATGTTCGCCTTTCTTGCTTCGATGGATAATTATCCCGTCTCCATCTTCTTCACTGATGCCTGGACCAAGACCCTGCCCATCCAGATGCTGCAATATGTCGAAGAACGCCCAGACCCCACCATCGCCGCCATTTCGGCGGGGCTGATCTTACTCGCGGTGATTGTCATGATCATTGGCGATCGGCTGGTGGGGCTGCGCAAGCTCGCGGATTTCTGATGACCTATCCCCCACTTCCCCTGGATCGCGATCTGCGCGGATATCACGCTGCGGAACCGGCAGTGCGCTGGCCCAAGGGCGCACAGCTTGCCGTTTCCTTTATGGTGAATATCGAAGAAGGCGCTGAACTTTCGCTGGCCGCCGGCGATGCCAGCAATGAATTCATCTACGAAGCGGTGGAGCGTGTGGAGGGGTCTCGTGATCTTTGCATGGAAAGCCATTACGCCTATGGCACCAGGCGCGGTTGGGGACGCATCCGAAAGGCGCTTAGCGCCCATGGCGTGCAGGCCACTTTGAATGCCTGCGGTCGCGCCTTGCATCATTCTCCCTGGATCGCCGCGGAAGCGGTGGCGGATGGGCATGAGGTTTCAAGCCATGGTTGGCGCTGGGAACGCCAAGTGAACATGCCTGAAGCGGAAGAACGTCAGGTGATTGCGCGCGCTGTCGCGGCGATTACGACCTCGGCCGGCACGCCGCCGGTTGGTTGGCATACGCGCTCTGCGACCTCAATCAATACGCGGCGGCTTTTGTTGGATCATGGCGGCTTTCTGTATGATTCCAACGCCTATGATGACGACACACCCTATATGGCGCATGGCGCGGGGCGCGAGATTGTGGTGCTGCCCTATGCTTTCGATACCAATGATATGCGCTTTCAGCCAGGCGGCGGCTTCGTGCAAGCAGATGATTTCGCGCGCTACTGCATGGCGGCTTTTGATCGGCTTTACGCCGAAGGCGCGCATGGGCCAAGGATGCTTTCCATTGGCCTGCATCTACGCATCATTGGCCGGCCCGCACGGATTGGCGGGCTTGAAAGACTGCTTGATCATATGGCGCGACACCAAGGCGTATGGTTTGCGACCCGGCGCCAAATTGCCGAAGCCTGGCGCGCGGGTATTGGCCTGATGCCATGGGAACCGCGCCCGCCCTTGTCAGCCTTTTCCGTTTAGATCCTAGCACCTGTAGCCCGGCACAAAAGGAGATTTCCTTTGCGTATTCTGATGCTCAATCCGAATACCTCAACCGGGGTCACGGACCTGATCATGGCCGCAGCGAAGCCTGCGGCAGCGCCCGGCACCGAACTCATCCCCGCCACGGCACCGCGTGGTGTGCCCTATATAGCGACGCGCGCGGAGGCGGTGCTCGGCGGCGCGATGGCGCTTGAGATGTTGGCAGAATTGCACTCGCAGGTTGATGCAGCGATAATTGCGGCCTTCGCCGATCCTGGGCTCGGCGGCGCCAGAGAGCTTTTCCCCATCCCTGTCATCGGACTTGCCGAAGCCGGCATGCTGACAGCCTGCATGCTGGGTGGGCGCTTTTCCATCGTCACCTTCGCCGCCGCGCTCGAACCCTGGTACCGCGAATGCGTGGCATGGCACGGGCTTGAAAAGCGCTGCGCTTCCATTCGTACGCTGGATGGCACCTTTCGCGGCATTGGTTCCGTGCAGGAAGAAAAGGCGGATTTGCTGGTCAGCCTTGCCAATCGCGCGGTTGAGGAAGATCAGGCGGATGTCGTGCTGCTCGCCGGTGCGCCATTGGCAGGGCTGGGGCCGAAGGTTGCGCATAGCATTTCCGTGCCCGTGGTAGATTGCGTCGCGGCGGCAGTGAAGCAGGCAGAGGCGCTGGTCACCCTTGCGCCGCTCAAGGCCCAGGCCGGCAGCTTCAGAAGGCCAGACCCCAAACCTTCAGTCGGCCTGCCATCCGCATTGGCGCGCTGGATCGCTCATGAAGAAGTATAGCGCCTAATCGGCAAGGCGGTGCCACCAGCCCGTTACTTCGGATCAGGCCGGATCTGGATTTCACCCTTGGCATAAAGCACGGCATCGCCGGCCATCCGCACCCGATCACCCCGCCATTCGCACCATAGCGTGCCGCCGCGCGCACTGGCTTGGCGGCAGACCAGATTTTTGCGGCCAAGCCGTGCCGCCCAGAAGGGCACCAGCTGCACATGGGCCGTGCCCGTTACCGGGTCTTCCGGCACGCCCACTTTTACGGCGAAGAAGCGGGAGGTGATATCCACCCCCTGCCCGCCCGCAGCGGTCACGATCACCCTTTCGCCACCAGGCAGCGCCGCCAGGGCTTGGTGGTCTGGCGCCAATCCGGCGACCTGTTCCGGGCTTTCCATGACACAAATCCAGTCTCGGGCGCGATGCACCTCACGCGGTGTGGCCCCCAAAGCTGCGGCTAGGCCCGCGGGCGGTATCGCCGGTGCGGACAGCCGCGCCGGGAAATCCAGAATGAAGCGCGGGCCATCGGCTTCCACGATCAATGGGCCGGACAAGGTTTGAAAGGTGAAGGGCGGCGCTTCACCCAATTCGCGCGCCAACACATAGGCGGTGGCCAGGGTGGCGTGGCCGCATATTTCAACCTCGGCCTTGGGCGTGAACCAACGGAGCCGCCATCCCGCTGCTTCACGCATGACGAAGGCGGTTTCGGAAAGGTTATGCTCCACCGCCATGGCCTGCATCACAGCATCAGGCAGGGACGCCGTAAGCGGCACTACAGCAGCAGGGTTACCGGCAAAAGGGCGCGTGGTGAAAGCATCAACAAGAAACAGGGGCAGCCGCATCACGGATTGGCATAATGCCCCCGCGAAGCTGTGGCAAATCCTACCTCAGATCCTAAGGGAAACTCTCGCGGCTGTGGCAAAAACATCATTGGACGCATTGGCCTGTTCTTCAACGGCCTTATCCGCGCGGACCATCAGGTAGCGTTCAGCAACCGCGCGCACCTTTGTCGCATCCTGTAGGTCAGTCAGCTTGAGCCGTGACGTAATGGCACGCGCCTGGGTTTCCACAGGCTGGATCGCGATCTGGTCGGGCAAGCCCAAGGCGCCCAAAACAACGCGGCGCATCGCGCGATTGCCCAGAATATCATAAGGGGTCTTTAGGGTCTTGGCATTGTCCATGAAGTAGATGGCGTCGGACATCCCTGGATTGGCCTTGCTCAACCCATCCAGATATTCGTATTTGGTGAAGCCACTGGTCAAAATCTCGAGCATCTTGGGATCACTAAGGGTGCCGAGCGGGTTCACAGTTTTCATCGAATCAACAATCTTGCTCGCATCAATGGTGGAGATGCGGCGCGGGGAGCCATCAAACCCTACGGAGACAGAAGGCGTTCCATCACGCCCTTTCAGCACCTGCTGGGAGCGATTGATTAAGGATTGCGCAATCGCGCTTTCATCGACACTGGTTGCCTGCTCATTCATCCGCGTGGCCATGGCGGCGGCCACTTCAAGTGCAAAATTCACATTGCCATCAATGCCTTCCCTGTGGAAAGATTCCATTCGGATCTGGAAATCCCGCGAAAGGGTTGATTTTTGCGGTGTGTCCAGCGCGGCAAGCTTTTCTGCGCGGTCAGCATAACCCTTTGCATTACGCATTACGAGTTCAATGGACATGCCAATTTCAAGCAGTGCCGCAGTCCCATCGCGCCGCGCCTTCGTAGTCAGGTTCGAATCATTGGCCATTTCCTCAATGGCGTCATCTATCCGGGCCAAGGCAGGGCCAAAGCCCCCCGACCTCATTAACTTTGCGGCATCGGTCTTGGCCGAATTGGCCGCGACAGGAGCACCAAAAAGTGCCGTGTCAGCAAGCTCAATCCCATTACGCAAAGCGGCGGCGCCGAAATTCACCTCAATCCGGGCACGCGACAGATTGGGCGGCGCGGCATTCTTCATCGCGTCCAATACTTTGTTGGATTCCGCATCCGTAATGCGCGCTGGCGGCAAGCCTTCAACAACTGGGCCGGTCGGCTTGCCACCCCTGTCATTCAGAATCTTCTGCGAGGAGTTGGTGTAGGTAGAGGCGATTGTCTTCTGAAGTTCGGACTCTGCTTTGGCCAACATGCGCCGCCCCATCGCGGCGGCTATTTCAATCGGAAAATTGACATTCTTGTTTTCACCTTCCAGCTGAAAAGCGTTCAAGCGGTTCTGGAATTGAAGGTCCCAAGCGGGAGCGGAAGTTGAATCTGTTGGCATATCAAGCTGCACAAGATCTTCAACCCTTTTGACAACACCATCAGCATTGCGACGAAGCTGATCAATGGTAATGCCGCCTTCGATCAGGGTGACACGGGCGCGCTTCAACTCATCGGCCGGCAAGCCACCACCATCTTCAAGGGATGTAAGCGTTTGATCAATAACAGAAGCAGCGGAGTCCAGCGCACCTGTGCGCAGGAACCCGACCATTTGTTGCAAGGCATTGTTTACCGACTGCGGTAGATCGGCCCGCGGGTTTTCATTCGAACGGATGGTAGCCGCGGTTAGCACCGCCGCGTAATCCACCTCAAGCTTGGCGCGCTCCATTGTGGCGGTTTCGCCGGGGCGAAGCTGGGAAGCCAACACCTTCGTCAAGTTATCGGCAAGGCCATCAAAGGCCCTTATCTTGGGTGCCGTAGACCTGGTTGCGGGCGCGGTCAGGATATTCTCGCCAAACCGCAGCTGGGCGGCAACGAAATTGGTCTGCTGATCAGTGAGACCCTTGAAAGCCTCAGTCGGCGCCGTGGTCGTGGCCTTGAGGTTCAGCGTGGCAGCCGCATTCTTCCAGGTAGTGCCAAGCCGGGAAGCAAGGCCTTTCGGGTCTTTCGGATCGGAAAGCAGGGCCCGCTTCGCAAGACCAGGATTGCCAATCTGATCCGGCAGGCCCAAGGCCGGCAGCAACACCTTAAGTACTCGGGGATCGGACAAGGCCCGATCCAATGTGCGCGAAGATTCGAGCGCTTGGCGAAACTGCGCGATGGTAGTGAGGGTAATCGGGTCCTTCTTTTCCCGCGAGAGGCCCTTGGCCTCCTCACCTGCTTTGGTGAGGCGTCGGAGCGCGACAACAGCTTCCCCGGCGCTCGCCGCACGGGGAGCGTTACCGAAGGGAGATAAGAGCGAGTTCTGACCTTGTTGGCCAAATAACGCCGCAGCTGTGGTGGCACTCATATTGATAGCCATGCGCGATGTTGCCCAGGAAAAAGTTAACAAACCCTAAACAAACCGGCACCCGCGACAGATTCAGCGCAGAATCCCAGGATCGCAGGTCACGCCATGGTCCAGCGGCCCATGCCCAGCGCCGAATCCAGGCGCCGAGGCAATGGCAGCGCGGACATAGGCCCGGCCACGGATGACCGAATCGCGCAGCGAAAGCCCCTGCGCCAGCCCCGCCGCCACTGCGCTGGCCAAGGTGCAACCCGTGCCATGGGTATGGCGCGTATCAATCCGCCGGTCGCGGAAGATTTCCATCCGCGCCCCGGTCGCGAGCAAATCCACCACCTCATCCCCCGGCAAATGCCCGCCCTTCAGCAGCACCGCCTTGGGGCCAAGGGCCAGAAGCGCCTTAGCCGCCTGGTGCATGGCGCCGACATCGGCAATGGCAAAGCCACACAGCGCCTCGGCCTCCGGCAGATTGGGGGTCAGCACGGTGGCGATCGGCAAAAGGCGTCGCTTCAGCGTCTCGGCGGCGTCCGGCACCAGAAGCGGGTGGCCGCCCTTGGCCACCATCACCGGGTCCGCCACCAAGGGCAGGCCGGGGGCGCGGGCCGTGATTTCGTCACATACCGCTTCAATGGTCGCGCTATCGGCCAGCATCCCGGTTTTCAGCGCATCCGCGCCGATATCATCAAGCACCACCGCGATCTGCTTGCGCAGGAATTCCAGCGGCACGGGCAAAACCCCATGCACGCCAAGCGTATTCTGCGCCGTCAGCGCCGTGATCGCCGTCATGGCAAAGGCGCCAAGCGCGGTCACAGCCTTGATATCCGCCTGGATTCCCGCGCCCCCGCCTGAATCAGACCCGGCGATGATCAGAACGCGTCCCTTCATGCCGCGCGCGCCTCTGCCCGGATCAGGTCAGCAAGGCGGCTGACCACGCCTTCCACCAGGGCTTCTTCCTCGGCCTCCGCCATCACACGAATCACCGGTTCCGTGCCGCTCGCGCGGATCAGCACGCGGCCACGCGCACCAAGCGCCGCTTCCTCGGCCGCGATGGCCTGGGTGACTATGGGCTTCACCAGCGGTGAGGCGCCCGCATAGCGCACATTCACCAGCCGCTGCGGCAAGGGCGCGAAGCAGCGCAGCACCTCACTCGCCGGGCGCTTTTCTTCGACCAAAACGGAAAGCACTTGGAGCGCCGCGATCAACCCATCTCCGGTCGTGCCGAATTCGGGCATGATCATATGGCCGGATTGCTCGCCACCCAGATTGCAGCCGGCTTCGCGCATCTTCTCACCCACATAGCGGTCGCCGACAGCAGTGCGGAGCAAGCCAAGACCGCGCGCCTCAAGGTAACGTTCAAGCCCCATATTGGACATGACGGTCGCCACCACGGCGCCCCCGGTCAGGCGGCCCTGCGCATGCCAGGAACGGGCAATCAGCGCCAGAATCTGGTCTCCGTCCACTAATTGCCCGGCTTCATCCACCAGCACCACACGATCCGCATCGCCATCCAAGGCTATGCCCAAATCGGCGCGGCGTTCGCGTACCAAAGTCGCAAGTGACGCGGGCGCGGTGGACCCCACACCCTTATTTATATTGAAGCCATCCGGGGCGACGCCGATGGGGATCACCTCGGCCCCCAATTCCCACAGCACGGTGGGTGCTACGCGATATCCGGCGCCATGGGCGCAATCCACGACAATGCGCAGCCCATCCAGCGTCTGGCCGCGTGGGAAGGATGCCTTGGCGGCTTCAATATAGCGCCCCGGCGCATCTTCCAGCCGGCTTGCGCGACCAAGCCGTGCGGGTGGCACCAGCGCCGCGCCAAGATCGCCCGCCATCAGGGCCTCGATTTCGGCTTCCTGATCATCGGTAAGCTTCAGCCCATCGGGGCCAAATAGCTTGATGCCGTTATCTTCATAGGGGTTGTGGGAGGCGCTGATCATCACGCCCAAATCGGCGCGGAGTGAGCGCGTGAGCAAGGCGATGGCCGGCGTGGGCAAGGGCCCGACCAGCACCACATCCATGCCGGCACCGATGAAGCCGGCTGTGAGCGCCGGTTCCAGCATATAGCCAGAAAGCCGCGTATCCTTGCCAATCACGACCCGGTGGCGGTGATTGCCCCGATTGAAGAAGCTGCCCGCCGCCTGGCCGAGCCGGAGCGCGGTGGCGGCATCCATCGGCGCCGCATTGGCCTTGCCGCGAATGCCATCAGTGCCGAAAAGCCGGCGGGTTGGGGGTGCTTCGCTCATGCGTGGCTTATAGCCCCTTGCCGGCTTCGGAAGAAACCCGGCCACGCCCGGCAAGCCCAGGCGCGGCGCGGGGTTCGGATTAAGCCCGCCGGATATTCCAGAACAGCGGCGGTTGGCCCTTCAGCATGCCGGTCAAGTTCCGGCGATAGGCGGTGGGCTGATAATACATGCCCGTCGGCACATAGGGCACTTCATCAAAGGCGATGCGCTGCATTTCTCTGCCCGCTGCCGCTTCTGCCGCCGCATCTGGCGCGTTGAACCAGGCATCGCGCTGCGCTTCCAAGGCTGGGATGGTCGGCCAGCCGGCCCAGGCATTATCGCCATGGCCACGGATGGAGGCATGGCTCGCCGGATTCCAATGATCAATGCCGGACCAGAAGGTGAAAAAGCCGGACCAGCCCCCCTGTTCCAGCGGGTTCTTGCTCGCGCGGCGGGCGACCAGCGTGCCCCAATCCGTGCTGACCAGATCCACATTGAAGCCCATGCGGGTGAACAAATCCGCCCCCACCAGGGTTGCTGCATTGATGGAGGCAAGATCGGTCGCGTTCAGCAGCACAAGGCGCTGGCCCATCGCACCCGCAGCCTGCAATTCGGCGCGCGCGGCTTCGATGCTTTTACGCATGCGTTCCATGCCGATATTGCTGGCCAAGGGGCTTTCCGGTGCGAAATAGCCAATGCCTTCACGGCGGAGATCAGGGCGGCCTTCAACACCCGCCGTGCCGATCACCGCAGTCATGAAATCAATCTGATTGACTGCAGTCAGCACCGCGCGGCGCACCGCCGGGTTATTGAAGGGT
>CAMCZJ010000073.1 GCA_945886995.1 Asaia bogorensis | reverse complement strand
AATGCCGATCAGCCCCGTGTCATTGATGATGTCAACACGGATATTGCGCGCGGCCGCGCCACGCATGAATAGCGGGAATAAATCAGCGGTCGGCTGTTCCCACCAATCAATCTCGCCCGATTGCAGCGCGGCAGAGGCAGTGCTGGCATCCGGGATGATCAGCCATTCCACGCGATCAAAATGCGTGACCTTGCCGCCCGCGGTCATGGAAGGCGCTTCCTGGCGCGGCACGTAATCCGGGTTGCGTTCATACGCAAGGCGCGAACCGGGGACCCATTCATTCCGGATGAAGCGATAAGGCCCGCTGCCGACAGCTTCCGTGATATTCGTGAAGGGATCCACATTGGCCAGCCGTTCCGGCATGATGAACAGGCAGCTTGTGGTGACCTTCGCCAGACAATCCAGCATTTTCGGGAAAGGCGCGGTCAGGCGAATTTCAAAAACGCGGTCGCTGACTTCGACCATATCGGCCACCCGCGCCATCAGCACTTGCCCGAAGGCATCGCGTCGACCCCAACGCTTGATGGAAGCGATGCAATCGCGCCCGCGCACGGGTGTATTGTCGTGGAATTTCAGCCCCTCACGCAGCGTGAAACGCCAGGTTTTGCCGTCATTTTCCACGACATGGCCTTGGACCATTTGCGGGCGCGGCTGGAACTTGTCGTCCATGCCGTAAAGCTGGTCATAGACCAGGAAGGCGTGGTCGCGCGCGACGAAGGCGGTATTGGTGAAGGGGTCAATATTCGGCAGGTTGGCGTGCGGCACGTATTTCAGCACGCGCGGTGCTTGTGCGATGGCCGGCGCGCCCATGGACGCGAAGGGGAGCGCCGCCGCGCCGCCGAGCAGGTGTCGTCTTTGAAGCATATCATTCTCCCGTTCATATGAGGCGAAGCCCAGCGCCTTTGGTTCTGGGTTGGAGTGTAGTGTGAAAACTAGGCTTCGTTCAATAATTGGCGGGGTCCGGGGTAACACTGTTACCCCAGCGGGGGCTTGGGGGCAGCGCCCCCGGCCATTTCTCAGAAAAACTGATTTTTTGGCCTAGGCAGCCCTAAATGATCCCGCAGCGTGGTCCCGGCATATTCCTTCCGGAATATCCCCCGCCTTTGCAACTCCGGCACTACCCATCGCACAAAATCCTCCACCCCGCCTGGGATGGTTGGGAACATGATGTTGAAGCCGTCGCAGGCATCGCTTTCCAACCAGTGTTGCATCTCATCGGCGATGGTTTTGGCACTGCCGGTGAAGGACAGCCCGCCATAGCCGCCGAGTGCCACGGCCAATTGCCGAACGGTGAGGTTTTCGCGCCGAGCGCGTTCCAGCACGCGTTGGCGCCCACTTTGGCTTTGATTGGTCTCGGGGATGTCGGGTAGGGGCGCGTCAAGGTCGAAGGCACGCGCATCGGTGCCAAGCGCGATGGAAAGCGCGCCCATGCCGCTATCGGGATGGACAAGGCTATCCAGCAGCGCGCGTTTCTCCTTCGCTGCTTCATCGGACTCCGCCACCGTCACCAGCGCGCCGGGCAGGATCTTTACCAGTACCGGATCGCGCCCGGCGCGTGCGGCGCGGGATTTGATGTCGGCGTAATAGGCGCGCGCATCGGCAATCGGCCCGGCGGCGGCGAAGATCATCTCCGCGACCTCAGCGGCGAGTTGCCTTCCAGAATCGGAAGCCCCCGCCTGCACAATCACCGGCCAGCCCTGCACCGGGCGCGCAATGTTCAAAGGCCCGGCGATGGAAAGATATTTGCCCTCGTGATCAAGCTTATGCATCCGCGAGGGGTCCCAGAAGATGCCGCTTTCCTTGTCTCGGATAAAGGCATCTTCCGCGAAACTGTCCCAAAGCCCCGTCACCACATCATGGAATTCACGTGCACGGGCATAGCGTTCGGCATGGTCCATATGTTCCGTCATGCCGAAGTTACGCGCCGCATCGGGGTTGGAGGTGGTGACGATATTCCACCCCGCGCGCCCGCCGCTGATATGATCAAGTGAGGCAAAGCGCCGCGCGATATGATAGGGCACGTCATAGGTCGTGGAGGCTGTCGCGATCAGCCCGATCCGTTCTGTCACCATCGCTAGTGCGGATAACAGCGTGAAGGGCTCGAATGATGTGACGGTGCCGCTGCGTTTCAGCGCCTCAATCGGCATGTTCAGCACGGCCAAATGATCCGCCATGAAGAAGGCGTCGAATTTGCCGCGTTCCAGGGTTTGGATGCAGTGGACCAAGTGCTTGAGGCTGAAATTCGCCTCGGGCGCGGAATCAGGGTGGCGCCACCAGGCGGTGTGGATGCTGACGGGGCGCATGAAGGCGCCAAGATGCATTTGCTTCATGGGAATGCTCCGTTATCCCGCTGCACCATTTGTGCAAGCCTGCCAGACGGAAAGCGCCTGGATGGTTTCCGCTACATCATGCACGCGCAGAATGGCGGCACCCCGCGCAGCACCTGCCAAGGCAACGGCAAGGCTACCGGCCAAGCGATCTTCCGCGTGCTCAACGCCCGATAGCGTGCCGATGAAACGCTTGCGCGATGCACCCAGCATGATGGGGCAGCCAATCTGTGCCAGGATCGGCAGGGCTTTGATCAAGGCAAGGTTATGCGCCATGGTCTTGCCAAAGCCGATGCCGGGATCAATCGCGATCCGCCCGCGCGCAATGCCAAGCGCTTCAAGGCTCGCCACGCGGTCACGCAGAAAGCGCGCCACGTCCAACACCACATCGGCATATTCGGCCTGCGCCTGCATGCTGCGCGGATCAGTGCCCGGCATATGCATCAGCACCACCGGCGCCTGGTTGCGTGCGAGGAAATCCACCGCTGCCGGATCATGCCTAAGGGCAGTGACATCATTGATGATTTCGGCGCCCGCTTCCAAAGCAGCCTGCATGGTCGCGGCATGGCGCGTATCAATGCTGACCGGCGCGGCCTTGGCCAATTCGCGCACCACCGGGATGACGCGGGCAATTTCCGCATCGGGCGAGACCGGTTCTGCACCGGGTCGCGTTGACTCACCACCAATATCCAGAATATCCGCGCCCGCTTGCAGCATGGCATGGCCCGCTTCAATCGCAGCCGAGGCATCAAAGTGCTGCCCGCCATCGGAAAAACTATCAGGCGTAATGTTGAGAATACCCATCACCAGCGGGCGCTGCGCCACAAGCCCGGCAAAGGCTAGGGGCCGCGCGGTAATGGCCTCGATCTGATCGCCCCAATCTTCCGGCAGCGCCGCCACGGGCAGGGTCGCAACCTCGCGCCCATCTTCGATCAACCGCGCCAAGGAAAAGGCCAGATCGCCGCCCTGCAAGGGTAGCGCCTGACCTTCACCAATGGCCCGAAAAGCGGCTGGGCCTGACAACAGGCCCAGCGGATGCAGCCAACGCTCGCGCGCCACGGTTCAGGTTGCGGGTGCCGCGCCTGGGGAGAGCCCGCCGGGGCGCATAGTCGGCCGCCCTGCCGTCGGCACACTGCCGCGGCCCTGGTTCACAGGCTCATCCGGGCGATTGCGCACCACGGGTTCACCCTTGATCACCTGGCGGATTTCATCACCGCTCAGCGTTTCATACTCGAGCAAACCATTCGCGAGCAGATGCAGCTGATCCATATGTTCTGACAGGATGGCGGTGGCCCGCGCATAGGCGCCATCAATAATGCCGCGGATTTCGCCATCAATCATGCGCGCGGTTTCTTCAGAGATGTTCTTAGTCTGCGTCACGGAATGGCCGAGGAACACTTCCTGGCTATTATCGCCATAGGCGATCATGCCAAGTTTTTCACTCATGCCCCATTCGGTCACCATAATGCGCGCCTGATTGGTCGCCATTTTGATGTCACCCGAAGCGCCATTGCTGACCTTATCCGCGCCGAAGACCAATTCTTCCGCAACGCGCCCGCCCATCGCCATGGCGAGTTCGGATTTCAGTTTGGACTTATGCTTGGAATAGCGATCCCCTTCCGGCAGCGACATCACCAAGCCAAGCGCACGGCCACGCGGAATGATGGTTGCCTTATGCACCGGGTCACATTCCGGTTCATTCATCGCGACCAGCGCATGGCCCGCTTCGTGATAGGCGGTCATGCGTTTTTCGGCTTCTGACATGACAAGGCTGCGCCGTTCGGCGCCCATCATCACCTTGTCTTTTGCGGCTTCAAACTCCGCCATACCAACCGTGCGTCGCCCAGTGCGCGCCGCCAGCAAGGCCGCTTCATTGACAAGGTTCGCCAGATCAGCACCCGAGAAGCCAGGCGTGCCGCGCGCGATCACCTTCGGGTCCACATCGGAAGCCAACGGCACTTTGCGCATATGCACGCGCAGGATTTTCTCACGCCCATTCACATCCGGATTGGGCACCACAACCTGCCGGTCGAAACGGCCCGGGCGCAGCAGCGCAGGGTCCAGCACATCGGGGCGGTTGGTGGCCGCAATCAGGATCACACCCTCATTGCTTTCAAACCCGTCCATTTCAACAAGCATCTGATTGAGCGTCTGTTCGCGTTCATCATTGCCGCCGCCAAGCCCGGCGCCACGATGCCGCCCAACTGCGTCAATTTCGTCAATGAAGATGATGCAAGGCGCGTTCTTCTTGCCCTGTTCGAACATGTCACGCACACGCGATGCGCCAACACCCACGAACATTTCGACGAAATCCGAACCGGAAATCGTGAAGAAAGGCACATTGGCTTCGCCGGCGATGGAACGCGCGAGCAAGGTTTTGCCGGTACCCGGCGGGCCCACCAGCAGCACACCCTTCGGGATCTTGCCGCCCAGGCGCTGGAATTTCTGCGGATCGCGCAGGAATTCGACAATTTCCTCAAGCTCCGCCTTGGCTTCATCAATGCCGGCGACATCATCAAAGGTCACACGGCCCTGCTTTTCGGTCAGCAGCTTGGCGCGGGATTTACCGAAACCCATCGCGCGCCCGCCACCGCCCTGCATCTGGCGCATGAAGAAAATCCACACCCCAATCAGCAGCAGCATCGGGAACCAGGACGCCAGATAATGCAGCAGCGGATTGACCTCAGCCTCCTCGGGCCGGGCCACCACGCGCACGCCCTTTTCGGTCAGGCGCGAAATCAGCGCCGGGTCTTCCGGGGTATAGGTCGTGAATTGGCGCCCATCGCTCAGCTGCCCGGTCAGGGTGCGGCCCTGGATGGTGACATCGCGCACATGGCCGGCCTGCACCTCATTCAAAAAGTCGGAATAGGCGACCTGAGAGGAGCTGGGGCGGCTGGAGCCGCTTGGTTGAAACAGGTTGAACAGCGCCACCAGCAGCAGCGCCACAATCACCCATAATGCCATGTTCCGGCTGAAATTATTCACCGCGACCCTTCCATCTTCAGGAGCCAGACGGCGTCATCCGCCGCCCCTTGCTACCATACATAGTGACGCTTCACGCATCTTGAATGACCCGCGTGAAATCTTCCAGCCACGGAAGCGCGATCAGCCAAGCGGCAGGCCGCCGCCACGGGGGGCAAAGACCAAGCGCCATGCACCCGCTTCCACCCCTGCACCATAGAACAGCCCGGGCAGGACCGCCAGCTTTCCCTTTTCATCCCAAAGGGCTGGCAGGGCGCGGAGCGCCGGCAGCGGGATTGTGCTGCGCGTCCGGAACTCAGCCGCCGTCGCGCCCAAAGCAGCACAGCACCAACCCGGGCGGGCGGGACCGCTCACCAGAAAGCGCCCATCCCACAGGAAAGGCGGTTGCAAAGGCTGCGGTGGGGCGATCAACCCAGGGTCGCGCACGACCAGCCAACGCCCGCCCGCAGCAGGGCGCAGCCAGGCACCGGCCAAGCTGCCGCCCCGCCGGGAAAGCAGCGCTGCCGTAGCAGGTAGGGGCACCGGCCACGCCGCCCCACCGATCAAGCCCATCAGGCGGGCCAGCGCCGCAATGCCAATCGCATCATCCCCAAGCGCCCTGGGGTCCACCCAGGCAAAGGCCTCCGGGCGGATTTCAGCCGCTGTCGCCAGCCGGGCCAATATGGCGGCTTCCTGCCGGGCGCGGCGGTGGGCGAAAGCCCCCGCCGCTTCCGCCAGTGCGCGAATCCCCTCACCTTCCCCGCCCGGATCGCCCAGCGCCTGACGCAGCCGGATGCGGGCAAAGCGCGGATTGTCATTGGAAGGGTCGCGCACGGGGGCAAGCCCGGCAGCGGCCACCACCGCTTCCAAGCGGGCGGGGGAAAAGCCGAGCAAGGGGCGCAGCACCAGGCAATCGGGCACGCCACGCAATGCCGCCATGGCCGCCAGTCCCACAGCACCGCTACCGCGCAGCGCCCGGAAAACGAGCGTTTCCGCCTGATCCCCGCGATGATGGCCAAGCAATAGCCAGGGGCAGCCATGGCGTGCCGTGGCCTCAGTCAAGGCCGCCAGCCGCGCAGTTCGGGCGCGTTCCTGCATCCGCGCGCCCATGGGCAAAGCAAGCCGCAGGCATTCCGCCGCAATCCCAGCCTCAGCCAAAAGCCCCAGGACATGATCTGCTTCGGCCCCGCTTTCTGGGCGCAGCCCGTGATCCGCGACCAGCGCCAGAATGCGCCCCCCGCGCGCCGCCACCCAATCGCGCGCCAGCAACGCCAGGGCCAAGCTATGCGGCCCGCCAGAAACCGCCACGGCAAGGCAGGGCGCCGCGCCAAAAGGCCCAAATGGTGCCATGGCAGCGGCGAATTCTGTGCCGCTGACTGGAATTGTCAGCGCAGGAAAGGAATTATCCCCAAGTCAGGGTCACCGGCATTGCGCGCGGCGGCGGCTATCGGCGGCGCGTTCCGCCTGCGGGCCAGACAGGTTGGGGAAGTTGGACCGCAGATTATCCAGCGTTTCACAGGCTTCGCGCCTTGCGCCAAAACCCTGGAAGGCATTGGCCAAGCCAATCATTGCTTCGGGCGCGCGGGGCCCCTGGCGGTTGCGGCTATAGGCCTCATCATAAGCCAACGCGGCATTTTGGAAATCCCGCTTGCCTATCAGCGCATCGCCCAAAAGCAGCAGGGCACGTTGCCCGGTGCGAATACGGATTGCCTCACGCGCGGCGGCCTCTGCGGCGGTAAAGTCACGCCGGGCAAGTGCGGCTTCCCCATCGGCCATGGCCCGCTCAACGGTTCGCGGGGCGTTGGAGGGTGCCGAGCTGGCCGGGGCTGGCTGGGTTTGCGCCGCCGGCCCCGGCTGAGGAGGGCGCGGGGCAGCCGGCCGGCCGGCGCCCTTCTCCAGGGATTGCAGACGGAAATCGAGATCACCGCGCAGTTTTTCCAATTCGGCACGCAATTGCCGGTCATTATTCTCGGCCACATCAAGCTTGCCGCGCTGGCGGCGGTTTTCGTCTTCCAGTTCCTGCACACGACCCAGCAATTGCTGCACCAGATCGCCCGAAGCGGCGGCCCCACGCGATGGCGCGCTGGGCGCCGGCAGGGCACCGCCGCGGCGCAGCGCATCAATTTCGCGCCGCAAATCCAGGATCTGGTTTTGCAGCGCAATCCCCTCCCGGCTCTCCACCTGGGCCATTGTCGGGGCGGCAAACGCCAAGCCAAGCCCAAAAACGGCCAAGCGCAAGAAGGAAGGCGTGTTTAACATTCTAACCACGTGGCGCGGCCAGAAACCGCGCCCCCCTTTCTTTACCGTATAACCGTAACGGCACGGCGATTCTGCGCCCAGGAGCCTTCATCGGAACCAAGCGCCGCCGGCTGGTCCTTGCCGAAGGAGATGGTGGAAATGCGTGAAGAATTCACGCCGCCCGCCACCAACACATCGCGCGCCGCATTGGCGCGGCGCTGACCAAGCGCCAGATTGTATTCACGCGTACCGCGTTCATCCGTATGGCCTTCAACCACCACCTGCACTTGGGCGTGGCGGCCCATCCATTCCGCCTGGCGCTGCAGCACCGGGCGCTGATCAGCGCGGATATTGCTCCGATCAAAATCAAAGAAGACGCGATCGCCAACATTGGCGACCAGATCTTCCTGGCTGCCCGGGCGGATATTGCCCGCGCCACCAGCACCGGCACCGGTGCTGCTGCTGGAATCATTATTGGAGCAGGCGGCCAGCAGCGCGAGGCTGGCAATACCGAGGAATTTCAAGTTCATGACTGGTTTCCTTTCAGGAAAAACGTAGCTTTGTGCGGTGCGGTAAAGGCTGAAACCTTGGCGGTCAAGCCAAAACCTGCTGAAAGCCTCATGAAAGCAAGGGCGACCATGTCGGGTCCGATGCATCGGTTGGTGTCGGCAAGGGCCGTTCATTGAAGCCCGCAATGTCTATGGTGTGAATGCGGGCGGAATAGCCGCCGCCGCGCGCATCGGTAGCGCGGGTTTCCCGGCCAAAGACCAGCATGCGGCCATTGGGCGCGAAGCTTGGTGCTTCCATCTTCCACCCTTCGGATAGAATACGCTCACCCGAACCATCGGGGCGCATCACCCCAATCGCAAAGCTACCACCGCCGAAGCGGGTGAAGGCAATCAAATCCCCGCGCGGTGACCAAACCGGCGTGGCATAGCGCCCACGACCGAAGGAAATGCGCCGTATGCCGCCACCATTCGCATCCATAACGTAAAGCTGCTGATCACCGCCGCGGTCCGAATTGAAGACAATCTGCGTGCCGTCGGGCGAAAAAGCGGGACTGACATCAAGCGCGCTACCGCTGGTAAGCTGCCTTTCGCGTCGGCTTGCCAAATCCACCATAAAGATATTGGCATCTCCGCCGCGCATGGCGGAAAGCACCACGGAACGCCCATCAGGCGCAAAGCGCGGCGAAAGCGTCATGCCCGGAAAATTGCCGAGCACCTGCTGGCCGCGCGTATTCAAATCAAACAAGACAACGCGCGGCTGCTGCCGATCCTGATAGGACATGAAGGCCACGCGATCAGCCGAGGGGTGAAAGCGCGGCGTGAGTGCGGCTTCGCGCCCATCGGTCAGGAAGGCGTTGTTTTCGCCATCCTGATCCATAATCGCAAGCCGCCGCAGCCTGCGGTCACGCGGACCTGATTCCGCGATATAGACGATGCGTGTGTCGAAATAGCCTTTCTCGCCCAGCAATCTTTCATAGATCACGTCAGAGATCAGATGCGCGATGCGGCGCCAATTGCCGATCGGCGCGGTGAAGGCCGTACCCTGCAACTGGTTTTCCGGCAGCACATCCCAAAGGCGGAATTCGACGCGCAGATTGCCGCCTTGCACATCAGCGCGCCCCGTGGTCAGCGCTTGCGCGCCAATCACGCGCCAATCCTGAAAACGCGGGGTTTGCGCGGCGCTTTCCGGTGTTTGAATGAAAGCCTGCCGCGCCACCGGACGAAACAGCCCGGAATTGCGCAGATTATCCTGCACCACCCGCGCAATATCGCGCCCGAAACGCTGGCCATCACCCGCCCCCGCAAAATCAGGAATGGCGATCGGGATCGGGTTTGTCCGCGCGCGCGTGATGTCAATCACCGCCCCTTGCGCGAAAGCTGCATCAGGTGCCCCCGCAAGCGCCGAGACCGTCACCGCGCCCGCGGCACCAAGCAGAAGGGAGCGTCGAGTTGTCATGCCCATCATCCTGAATTCAGCGCACCAGCCCGCGCGGGCTGAAGCGAAAAGGTGTAGATTCCAAAGTCTTGATTTTGTCCGGCGGCACTTTCAGCGGATTGCACGCTGGCGATAGTAGCGCACGCCGGGCCGATTCGTATATCGCGCGCACACGCGGATCACTCGGCACGTTACCCCATGGACCGGCATTGCGGACATTGCCCTGGGCATCAAGCTGCACACGCAATTCCACCGTGATTTCCTGCAAGCCCAACATCCCCGGGTCCACATTCCAGCATTCTTCAACCTGCGCCGCGAGGCCGCGGATCTCCCCCTGCGTCAGCGCCGCCGTGCCGGTCGGCGAACCGCCCCCCTGGCGCGGTGCGCCGGATGGGTTGGGCCGCGCCGTCGGCGCGCGGTCCTGCTGCTGCTGGGCGCGCAGCCGCTCCAGCGTATTTTGCACCGAGGTGCTGTTTTCCTGTGGCCGCGCCACGGGCGGTGTCTGCCCCGTGCCCGCCTGACGCGAAGGCTCAGGCGGCGGCGGCACCGGGGGCGGGGGCAGCGGCAAGGGTGGTTCCGGGCGCGGCGGCTGCGCCGCCTGTGGCTGTGGCGGCGTTGGCTGTTGCGCGGGTGTTTGGGGCGTCACGCGCGGGGCGGGTGATGGTTCAGGGCTTGGCGCCGGCGCCGGTGCAGGCGGGGTCGGCCGCGCCTGGCTGGGTGGCGCTGGCGCAGGCGCTGCCGCCGGTGCAGGAGGCGGGGGTGGCGGCGGCGGGGCTGGTTCCGGCGGCGCATTGCGCGGTGGCTCCGGCGCCGGGGGCTCAGGTGTCGGCGGCGTAGGCGCGGGTGGCGAAGTGGGGCCCGGCACGGGCGCCGGGCTATCGGCACGCGCCACCTGCGCCGGGCCAGGCGCCACAAGTTCCACCGCTATCCCCTGTTCCTGCGGTTCCGGGATGGACCGCGCAAGCGTGAACAAGGCCCCGATGCCCAGCAGCGCGACATGCAGCCCCGCCGAGAGCATCAGCCATTTGTTCAGACGCTTATCGGGCAGGGCCCGGGGCAAGGCTCTCTCCTTCCCCAGCCTTTAGCGGGGCGGCTGGGCTGGGCGATTGGGCGCAGCCGGGGGTGCCGCCGGGCGCGCCGGGGGCGTAGCAGGGCGTCCAGCCGGCACTGCCGCAGCCGGGCGCGGCGCCTGTGGCTGTTCCGCCAATAACGCCACGCGGGTGAAGCCCGCCCCGGCGATGGTGCCCATCACCTCCATCACCCGGCCATAGGAAATGGCCTTGTCGCCACGGACAAAAATCCGCCGTTCAGGCGCACCCTGCGGCTGTTCACGCATAATCGCCTGCAAGCGCGGCACCAGCCCATCCAGCGGCACTTCGGTTTCCTGAAGGAAGATCTTGCCTTCGGTATTCACCGTAATCGTCAGCGGTTCACTTTCCTGATTAAGCGGCTGGGCCGTGGTTTTCGGCAAATCCACCGGCACCCCCACCGTCATCAAGGGTGCAGCCACCATGAAAATGATCAGCAGCACCAACATCACATCCACCAGCGGCGTGACATTGATTTCCGCCATGGGGCGATAGCGTGAACGCCCGGAAGCGCGCCCACCGGAAAGCGATGCTGCCATGGCCTATTCCGCCGCCTGCGTCGGGCTGCGCGGCCCGCCATCATTCGCCGCCGCTTCCGTCTGGCGCGACAGGATGGCGCCAAACTCGGTCGCAAACCCTTCCAGCCGCGCGGCAAAGCGCGCCAAATCAGTATTGAGCTTGTTATAGGCAAGCACCGCCGGGATCGCCGCCACCAACCCGATTGCAGTCGCAAACAAAGCTTCCGCAATGCCAGGTGCCACCACCGCCAAATTCGTGTTCTGCATGCCCGCAATGGCCGAGAAGGAATTCATGATCCCCCAAACCGTGCCAAACAGCCCAACAAACGGCCCGACCGAACCGACAGATGCCAGAAACACCATCCAGCGTTCCAGCCTTTCCATCTCTCGCCCAATCGTGACACCCATGGCGCGTTCCACGCGTTCCTTGGCGCCGCCCAGCACGCTGCCGCCGCCCGCGCTGCGGCGCCATTCGCGCATCGCCGCGCCAAACACCGCCGCCAGCGGATGCGTCGGCTGCTCCCCCTCGCGCGAGAAAAGATCATCCAGGCTGCCACCAGACCAGAAGCGATCTTCAAACGCATCCGCCGCCTTATTGATGCGCCGCATGGCGACGACTTTTTCGAAGACCACCGCCCAGACCCAAATACTGGCCAGCAGCAGCCCGATCATCACCGCCTTCACAACCCAATCGGCCTGCAAGAACAGGCCCCACAGCGAAAGGTCATGGGCCGCCTGCCCAAGCGCCTGAGTGGTCACGTTACGATCCACGCCACGTCTCCTTCGCCCCAGGGGGGCGATTGCCGGCAGCCTGAGCCGCCTGAAAACACCAAATCCGAGAAAAGCGACCTTTTCCCGGCGAAAACTTGTTCACCCCGGCGCTACTTCCGCCACGGCACGCAGCGCGGACCGCCAGGGCTCCGGCAGCGGCACCGGCTTGGCAGCACCCTGCCCTACCGAGGCCAACCTTACTTCCAGCACCGCGAGTGCCTCGGCTTCCGCGTCACGCCGCACCACCTGGGTCAGCCACACCTGCACGCCCGTCACACGGCGGATATGCGTTTCCACCACCACCGATTCGTCGAGCAGCGCCGGGCGGAAATACTCCACTTCAAGCCGCCGCACCACGAGGAAGACACCATGCCGCGCGATCATTTCCTGGTGCGGCAAACCCATGGCGCGCAAGGCTTCCGTCCGCGCACGCTCCGCCCAATGCAAATACCGCGCATGATAGGCAACACCACCCGCATCCGTATCCTCAAAATAAACACGGATGGGCCAAAGATGCGGCGCGCTCACGCCTCCTGATCCCCAAGCAAATCGAGCAATGGCTGCACCCCGGCAGGTGGGCTGAGCCCCAAATGCCGCCAGCCGCGATCCCCCAAAACCCGCCCGCGCGGCGTGCGCAACACAAGCCCTTCCTGAATAAGGAAAGGCTCCACCACTTCTTCCAGCGTATCCCGGCTTTCCGCGAGCGCCGCCGCCAAGGTCTCAATCCCAACCGGCCCGCCATTATGATGCTCCGCAATCCGCAGCAAATACCGCCGATCCATCGCATCCAAACCGAGCGCATCAACCTCCAACCGCCTAAGCGCCGCATCGGCCATCGCACGATCCGCGACCTTGTCTTCCATCAGCGCGAAATCACGCACACGCCGCAACAAGCGCCCCGCGATACGCGGCGTGCCGCGCGAACGGCTTGCAATCTCTCGCGCGCCATCCTCAGACAAGTCAAAGCCCAATTTCCGCGCGCCGCGCGCCACAATACCCAGCAATTCCTCAGGCGTATAAAGCACCAAACGCAAGGGAATGCCGAAGCGATCACGCAAGGGTGTCGCCAACAACCCCGCCCTGGTCGTCGCACCAATCAGCGTGAAAGGCGGCAAATCAATC
>CAMCZJ010000072.1 GCA_945886995.1 Asaia bogorensis | reverse complement strand
ATTGGCGAAATCACGCTTTCAGATCATGAGGCTTTGCTGGCCGCAGAAGTTGCGCGCGTATCGGCAGCGCTGAAGGGGCAGGATGCCAGCGCGCGTAATCGCCTCGCGCGCCTGCTGCCACATGCGCCGGCAGGCCTTGTCGCGCATGCGGTGATTTCCGGTCTGGAACAGGCGCTATGGGATGTGGCAGCGCAAGAAGCAGGCCGGCCCATTCACGCCATGCTGGGCGGCGCCTTGCGCGATGCTGTGCCGCTTTATGCCAATATCAATCGCGGCGCCTCGCCCCGCACCCCCGCAGGTTTTGCTGACGCCGCCAAGCGCGCGGTGGCGGCAGGATTTCGCGCCGTCAAGCTCGCCCCTTTTGAGCCCATGGTCTGGGAAGATGCCGCACACCCCGCGCAACGCGCTGCCTATGCGGAAGGTCTTGCGCGCATCGCCGCCGTGCGTGATGCGGTGGGCAGCGCGATTGATGTGATGGTGGACGCTCACTGGCGCTTTTCGCCAGGCGGTGCGGCGGCGCTGATCCGTGATGTCGCACCCTTCAACCTGTTCTGGCTGGAATGCCCTGTATCCGAAGCCAATCACGCGGCAATCACGCGGTTGCGCAGCATGGCGAATGATCGCGGCATGCGCTTGGCGGGGGCCGAGACCCTCGCTGGGCTTGGCGCCTATCGCTGCATCATCGAAGCGGGTTGCTATGATGTGCTGATGCCAGACATCAAATATGCCGGCGGGCATGAGGAAATTCGGCGCATCGCCGCCCTCGCGCAAACCGCGGGCATTGAAATCGCACCGCATAATCCAACGGGCCCGATCTGCCACGCCCATTCCGTGCATCTTTGTGCGACCCTGCCCAATCTTTTGCCGCTGGAAGTGCAATTCGGCGAAACGGAGCGTTTCTTCACTATGATCACCGGCCATGATCTGCGCTTTCAGCAGGGCAGCGCCAGCCTGCCGCAAGCGCCGGGGCTTGGTGTACAACTGGATGAGGCGAGCGCGCAGCTTTCCCCCTGGCAGCCCATGGCGCAGCCCTGGCTAGACCCGAGGCTCGGCTGATGCCGCTTTGGGTTGCCGCCACCATCATCGCCGCGCTGTTTCAAACCTGGCGCACCGCCTTGCAGCAAAGGCTGCGCGGGCAACTTTCCGTCAATGCCGCCGCCGTGGTGCGCTACCTTTACGGTGTGCCGGTCGGCATGGCGCTGGTTGGGCTATACATGCTGATCTTTGGCGGCGCGCTTTCTGCGCCGACACCGATGTTCTTCCTCTACGCCGCACTAGGCGGGCTTGGGCAGATCATCGGCACCAATCTGCTGATCATGTCCTTCGCGCATCGCGGCTTCGCGGTCGGCACGGCTTACGCCAAGACCGAAGCGGTGCAGGCGGCCTTTCTTGCGCTGTTGTTGCTGGGTGAGAATTTCGCGCCGCTCGCCTGGGCCGGCATTGCCGTTTCAGTGGGCGGCACGTTGTACCTGTCGCTCGCTGGCCGCGTTGGTTCGCTTGGCGAAATGCTACGCGCTACGGTCCAGCCCGCCGCATTATGTGGCTTGGGGGCAGGTTTCGCCTTCGCGCTTTGCGCGCTGGCCATTCGTGCGGCGACGCAGGAATTGCAGGGGCCGGATGTGGTGCTGCGCGCCCTTGAAACCCTGGTGGTCATCAATGTCATGCAGACCATCATGCAGGGCGGTTGGCTGGTATTGCGTGAACCTGCCAGTGTGGGCGCAGTTTTCTCCACCTGGCGATCTTCCGCGCAAGTGGGCGCGCTTTCGGCCTGTGGTTCCGCCTGTTGGTTTACCGGCTTCGCGCTGGCACCTGTCGCACTGGTGCGCGCTGTTGGTCAGGTGGAGATTTTGTTCACGCTGCTGTTTAGCAAGTTTTTCTTGAAGGAGAAAATGAAACGCACCGACATTATCGGTGCACTTGCCGTTGTGGCTGGCGTGGTGCTGGTGCTGATTGGGCGATGATCAAACCTTGAACATCGCCTGAATCGCTGCCTGATCCACCGCAGCAATGCTGGCGGGCTGCCATTGCGGCTTATGGTCCTTATCCACCAGTACCGCGCGCACACCTTCGCGGAAATCCGGATGGTCATTCACCACCACCCGCGTCAGTGCCAATTCCATGGCAAGGCAGCCGGCCAGATCACGCTTGGCGCCACGGCTCAGCAATTCATGCGTCACAAACAGCGATGTTGGTGAGGCGTGATGCAGCACCCCAAGCTGTTCGCGCGCCCAATCTGTCCCTTCCGCTTCCAGCGCGGCCAGAATAGCCGGGATGGACCCCGCACCAAAGCAGCGATCAATCGCGGCGCGATGCGGCGCGAAGCTTGGCGCAGGCGCGGCTTCGCAAAACCGCGCAACCGCGCCGATATCGCCAGCAATCAGTGCAGCGCGCAAAGCCGGCAGCGCCTCACGCGTTGTGAAATGCGTGGCCAACCCTGCATGCACCGCATCTGCGCCATTCAAGCGTGCACCAGTCAGCGCCAGCCACATGCCAAGCGCACCAGGCAGGCGCGGCAGCGCGAATGAAGTGCCAACATCCGGGAATAGCGCAATCGCGGTTTCTGGCATGGCGAACATGGCGTGATTGGTGACGATGCGGTGTGATCCATGCACCGAAACGCCAATGCCGCCGCCCATGCAAACGCCATCAATCAGGCTGACCCAAGGCTTGCCGAAATCGGCAATACCGGCATTCACGGCATATTCTTCCGAGAAAAACGCCTCCACCGCCGCGCGATCACCCGCGACCGATGCCGCGCGTACGGCGCGCACATCGCCACCCGCGCAAAAGGCACGCCCGCCGGCACCTTCCAGCAGCGCAAGCTTTACGGAAGCATCATGCCGCCAATCCGCAATGGCCGCAGCGAAGCCCCGGATCATTTCCTGATTGAGCGCATTCAGCGCCTTGGGCCGGTTCATCAGAATGGTGCCGGCGGCGCCTTCACGTGTGGCAATCAGGCTGGATTCAGGGGCTTCGGTCATTGGTATTCTCACTCTGGCTTCAACTGCACACTCGCCACCAGATCGCGGATTTTCGCCGCCTGGGCGCGCACCATGGCGCCGAAGCTCTCGGAATCAGACCCCACGGCTTCCGCGCCGACTTCTTCGCAGCGACGGATGAAATCGGGCTGCGCCGCCGCCGCGGCAATTTCGCGTTGAAGGCGCGCCATGATGGGCGCTGGCGTGCGCGCGGGCGCGAAGAAGCCATTCCAGCCTTCCAATTCCAGCGCTGCAAAACCCTGTTCGCGCACCGTCGGTACATCGGGCAGAATCTTGGCGCGCTTGGATGCGGTGGTGGCCAGCCCCTTTAGCGCACCGGCGCGCACATGGCCGAAGCAGGTGGAAATCTGATCCCCGCCGAATTGCACCCGCCCCGCAATCAATTCCTGGATCATCGGCGCCGCACCGCGGAACGGCACATGTTCCATGGCAATGCCGGCGTCGCGTTTCAGCACTTCGCCCACCATATTCATAAAGGAACCAGGCCCGGTCGAGCCATAAAAGGGCGGGGAGCCTTGCGCCTTGGCCCAGGTAACAAAGCTCCGCAAATCTGTGACTGGCACTGAAGGATTGGCCAGGATCACCAGCGGCACATTGGCGCCGAGCGACAGAGGCGCGAAATCCCGTTCAATATCATGCGGCGGCCGGCCCGCGAGTGTCATCGCCGCCGTGGTCGTCGGGAAGGTGATGTTGTGCATCAGCAGCGTGTAGCCATCAGGCGCTGCCTTCGCGACAACATCAGCACCGATCGAACCACCGCCACCGCCACGATTTTCTACCACAACAGACTGTCCAAGCGTTTCTGTCATGCGTTGCGCGAAAAGCCGCGCGAGCAAATCTGTGGTGCCGCCGGCGGGGAAGGGGACGATGATGCGAATGGGCCGCGTTGGGAAATCCTGCGCGCGCAACGTGGCCGGCGCCGCCAGCACGGCGCCCGCAATCAAGACATGACGACGATTTAGTTTCATCCCCGGTTCCTTCCCTTGTTCAAGATGAAGGAACCGTAACCCGAAGTGGCGCCTTGCCTCAATGCCCCGCATTGGCGCCGGAGAAATCCGGCACGGCCAGGCCACTTGCCGTGATCTGGCGCGCCAGATCGGCTTTCAGGCGTTCAAGCCCGGCTTCACTGGAAGCCTCCACGCGGGCCACCAGCACGGCCTGGGTATTCGAAGCGCGCAGCAGCCACCAGCCATCATCGGTCAGCACGCGCACGCCATCAACATCCTGCACCTTGGCGCCCGCGGCGGCCAAGCGTTCCTTCACTTCACGCACCACTTCGAATTTGCGCGCCTCGGTGCAATCAAACCGTAATTCCGGTGTGTTGATCACCTGCGGCAGTGCAGCGCGCAGCGCGGAAAGCGGGCCGGAAAGGCGGGCCACAATGCCCAGCAGCCGCACCGCGGAATAAGGCGCATCATCAAAGCCGTACCATTTATCGGCGAAGAAAATGTGGCCCGACATTTCACCAGCCAGCGGGCTGCCCGTTTCGGCCATTTTCGCCTTGATCAGCGAATGCCCGGTCTTCCACATAAGCGGCTTCCCGCCCGCCTTGGCGATTTCATCGAACAGCACCTGGGATGCCTTCACATCCGCGATGATCGTTGCCCCGGGCTTCGCTTTCAGCACATCACGCGCCAGCACAATCATCAATTGATCGCCGAACAAAACATGGCCTTCATTATCCACGATGCCGATGCGGTCCCCATCGCCATCAAAGGCAATGCCAAGATCAGCACCTTCGCGCGCCACGGCAGCGATCAATTGCTCCAGGTTTTTGGGCACTGTCGGGTCGGGGTGATGGTTCGGGAAGCGGCCATCCACGTCGGCATTGATCACCATGTGATGCCCTGGCAGGCGCGCCGCCAGCGCCTTCACAATCGGCCCGGCGGAGCCATTGCCCGGATCCCACACCACTTTCAGCGCGCGGTCCCCGCCATCCCAATCCTGCAATACCCGGTCGGCATAGCGCGTTGCGATATCCACGGCGCGGTCGCTGCCGGCGGCTTCCGGCACCACATCGCCTTCGGCAGCCATGCGGCCAATTTGCTGAATCTGCGCGCCGTAGAAGGGCTTCTTGCCGATCATCATCTTGAAGCCGTTATAGTCGGGCGGGTTATGGCTGCCGGTCACCATGGCCGCGCCATCCGCTTCCAAAGCATAGGCCGCGTAATAGAGCATCGGCGTCGCGCAAAGCCCAATCCGCACCACTTCCAGCCCGCAGGCGCGCAAGCCTGCGACAAGCTGCGCTTCCATCTCGGGCGAATGCAGCCGGCCATCATAGCCAACCGCCACACGCGTGCCGCCGTCACGGCTGACAACGCTGCCAAAGCAGCGGCCAATCGCATAGGCATCTTCCGGGTTCAGGGTTTTGCCGACAATGCCGCGAATATCATATTCGCGCAGCACGGTTGGGTCGAAGCGATGGTTGAATCCGGTCATGATGCGGGCTCTCAGGGGCGGCCAATTGAAGAGTAAGTGAAGCCGGCAGCGCGCATCGCCGCAGGTTCCCAGATATTGCGAAGATCCAGAATGATACTGCCCTTCATGGCGGATTTCAGGCGATCCGGCGCAAGTGCCCGGAATTCATTCCATTCCGTCAGCACCACCAGCGCATCCGCCCCCGTCGCCGCATCCAGCGGGCTTTCGGCATAATGCACGGCCTGGGGCAGCACTTGGCGGGCATGGCCAGGCTGCGGGTCAAAGGCACGCAGCGCAACACCCGCCGCCGCCAGCTTGGGCAGGATCACCAGCGATGGCGCATCGCGCATGTCATCGGTTTCCGGCTTGAAGGTCAGGCCCAGCACGGCAACGGTCTTGCCCGCTGGGTTTGGGCCAAGCGCGGCCAGGATACGATCCGCCATTTGCGCCTTGCGTGCCTCATTCACCGCAACGGTGGCTTCCACCAGCTTGATCGGCGCGCCGGCATCCTGCGCGGTGCGGGCCAGCGCCAGCGTATCCTTGGGGAAGCAGGAACCGCCATAGCCCGGGCCGGGATGGAGGAATTTGCGCCCGATCCGCCCATCAAGGCCCATACCGCGCGCCACATCATGCACATCGGCGCCAACCTTTTCGCAAAGATCAGCGATTTCATTGATGAAAGTGATCTTGGTCGCCAGGAAGGCATTGGCGGCGTATTTGATCAGCTCTGCCGTCTCAAGGCTTGTGGCCAGTACTGGCGTTTCAATCAAATAAAGCGGGCGATAAAGCCGTTTCAGTGCCGCTAAGCCCTGTTCATCTTCGGTGCCAATCACCACGCGGTCCGGACGCATGAAATCGCCAATCGCGCTGCCTTCGCGTAAGAATTCGGGGTTTGAGGCAACGCTGATGGCAAGTTCCGGGCGCACACGCTGCACAATGGCGCGCACTTCCCGCCCGGTGCCAACCGGCACGGTGGATTTCGTCACCAGCACCAGGGGGCCGGTCGCGGCGCGCGCTACGTCCTCCGCCGCCGCGTAAACATAGGAAAGATCGGCATGGCCATCGCCGCGCCGCGTTGGCGTGCCGACTGCCAGGAAAACCGCATCCGCCCCGGCAATGGCCGCCTTCAAATCCGTGGTGAAGCCAAGCCGCCCAGCCGCGACATTCTCCGCAACAAGCTTATCCAGCCCCGGTTCATAGATCGGCATGCGCCCTTCATGCAGCGCGGCGATCTTGGCTGGGTCCACATCCATCACCGTCACATCCACGCCGAATTCGGCGAAGCATGCGCCGGATACCAAGCCGACATAGCCGGCCCCGATCATGGCGATGCGCATGGTGTTCTCCTTCGTTTCGAAGCGCGCCTGCAATGGCGCGGCAAGACATGGCTGGCAAGGGGTTCAGCGGGCGTCAAAGCCCTCTCCGCCATGGGGCAGCAGGGGGCGTAGGCTTTCCAGATCACGCTCGGCCCGGCAAACCAGATAGCGCGGCGCTGCCCCATCCGGGTCCAAAGGTAGCGCGGTCAGCCCGATATCGCTGTAAATGCGCAGCAATTCCGGCCCAACACGCCAGAAGGCGGGGTCCACTTGCGCTGCTTCGCATAGGTCGCGGAAGCGCCAAATGGCGGAAACCCTGTCCCGAGCCTCGCCCGCCGGATCGCCAAGCGCCAACCAAACCCCATCCCGCTTGAGAAAGGCGAAGCCCGCGCGGCCCGCCTCGCCGAACACCGCCCCATCGGCGGCCGTAAGCGCTGGCGCCATGGCGCCCAGGGCCAGAAGTCTTTCCCGTGCCGCTTCCGTATAGGCCAGCATAGGTGGTCGGGCAGGCAGCAATAGCCGAAACGCTGCGACCAGCAGCAACACCCCGGCCAGCGCCACGGTGAAGCGGAGCGAATCCGGCGCATCTGCCGCCAGCACCACCCCCCACCAGGATCGGTCGGCGAGGTTGCTCTGATAGGCGACTGTCGCAAGAGTTAGCCCGCAAATCGCCCCGGCGGCGAGTGCGCCGACCCCATCGGCCGAAACAGCCTCCCCGATCAGCCGCGCATGGCGATAAAAGGCGCCACGCGCCGTGGTCAGCAACAGCGGCACCAGCAGAAAGGCCGCGATCAGCCAAAGGGGTTCCCCGCGCAGCACCAGGATCAGCGCGCCATTCAGCAGCAGAAAAAGCGAGCCCCACCAAGCAATAGTCAGCCGCCGCACCAGCCCATAAGCGGCGGCGAGCAGCAGGGAACCAACGACGGAGGCAGCGAAATGGCTGGCGGCGTCTTCCAGGAAATCCGGCACGGGGCCGAGCAGGCTTGGCTTGGGCGGCAAAGCGCCGATGAAGATCAGCACCAGGGCGGCAAGGCCGATGAGGCCCGCCAAGGCCGGCACTTCAAAGGAAACCGCAATGCCACGGTCAGGCGCCAAGCGCGCCACCAGCTTGCGGCGTTGACTGACCTCAAAACCCGCGAACAGCGCGCCGGCCAGCAATAGCGGGGCGATGTAGTAAAACAACCGAAACAGCAGCAGCGCGCCCACCACCGCAGGTGTTGGCATGAAGCCCGCAAGCGCAAACAGAATGGCGCCATCAAAAACGCCAATGCCGCCCGGCACATTGGCGGCCAAGCCCGCCATATAGGCAGCGATGTAAATGCCAAGAAAATGCAGAAAGCCGAGCCCTTCCGCTGGTGGCAGTAACGCGAAAAAAATCATGGCCGTGATGGCGACATCCGCCGTTGCCAGCGCAACTTGCGCCAGCGCGATACGAAAGCCCGGCAGGTCAATCTTATGCCCGAAAAGCCGGATATGCGGCACGAAGCGCGCCAGTATCACATAGGCGATGACAATGCCCCAGCAGGCAAAGCCAAGCAGCGGCAGGATCCAGCGCGGCGCGCCCGGCCCCAGAAACCCAAGCAGATCAGGTTCCAGCACCAGCACCAACCCCGCTATGGCAAAGCCGCCCAGCCCGAAAGTGAGCGAGGTAATGGCGATAATCTTCGCAATCGCGACCGGCGCCAAACCCCAGCTGGCATAGAAGCGATAACGCACTGCCGCGCCGGAAACCGTGGCAAAGCCGATGTTATTGGCAAGCGAATAGGCACAGAAGGAAGCCAGCAGAGATCGCCGCCAGGAAACCGGGTGCCCGGCATAGATGGACCCCAGCCGGTCATAGGCTGACAGCAGCAGATAGGCGCCAATGGTGCAGCCGGCTGCCAGCCAAAGCCCGCTGGCGGGGGTCGCATGCAGTGCGGTCTGGATATCGCGCCAGGAAAGCCCGCGGAATTCGCGCTGCACCACGTATAGCGCGCCCACCAGCAACAGCAGCCCGAAGCAGGTCGGGCCGAAACGCTTGAGCAGGGAAAGCGCGCCTTGTCGCGTCACGCCGGGGCGTTCTCCGCCCGCGCCAGCGCGGTTTCGATCAGGCCGATGGTGCCAGCCACGCCATAAAGCGCGATGAAGCCGCCAAAGCGCGGGCCTTCTTCCTGGCCGAGCAGCACTTGGTACAGCGCATTGAACCAAGCGCGAGAAACCCCCATGCGCCCATCCTTGCCTGCCTCCAGGAAAGGTTCGCGCCGCCCGGCATCAAACACCAAATCCTGCGCGGCCTTGGCGCGTTCTTCCGCCGGCATGGCTTCCAGATCCGCCGCGCGGTCGCGCAAGGCGACTATCAACGCTGACAGTGCTTCGCGTTCTGCATCGGATGGATTGCGGAAGCGCTTCGTGGGGGCAACGAAATCCCGGTAATAGGCAACAGCGTAGGTAACCAATTTGCCAAGCAAGGGCTGGGTCGCCTCTGTGGCGCCCGGCGCATAGCGCGCCAGAAAACCCCACAGTAAATCAGGGTCATCGGCATTCACCACACTCGCCAGGTTCAGCAGCATGGTGAAGGAAACCGGTGGCTCCGGGTCATTTGGCGCTGCGCCGCGATGGATATGCCAGGCCGGGTTGGCGGCATCCGGCGCGGTGCGGAGCCGCGTGCGATGTTGCAGATATTCATCCACGGCGCGCGGGATTTGATCAAAGTAAAGCCGCTTCGCGCGTTGCGGCTGATTATACATGAACTGCGAAAGACTTTCCGGTGGCGCATAGCGCAGCCATTCTTCAATCGTCAGGCCATTGCCCTTGGATTTGGAAATCTTCTGGCCCTGCTCATCCAGGAAATGCTCGTAGGTGAAGCCCTCGGGCGGTGCGCCACCCAGCACGCGGCAAATCGCGGAAGACAGCCGGACGCTATCAATCAAATCCTTGCCCGACATCTCGTAATCCACGCCAAGCGCATACCAGCGCAAAGCCCAATCCGCCTTCCATTGCGCCTTGCAATGCCCGCCCGTGATGCGGGTGCCAAAACGCTCATTGCTTTCAGGATCGCGCCAAACCAGCATGTCCTGATCCGGGCGCACTTCGTCCATGGGCACCTGCATGACCACGCCGGTCTTTGGGTGAATGGGCAGGAAGGGCGAATAGGTGGCGCGGCGATCGGGGCCGAGTGTCGGCAGGATCACTTCCAGCACTTTGGCGTGGTTTTCTGCCATCCGCAGCAGCGCCGCATCAAACTTCCCGGAACGGTAGTAATCGGACGACGATGCGAATTCATACTCAAAGCCGAAAGCATCCAAAAAGGCGCGCAGCCGCGCGTTATTATGGTGCCCGAAGCTTTCATGCGTGCCGAATGGGTCGGGGATAGCCGTGACCGGCCGGCCGATATGCGTGGCCAGCATGTCCTTATTCGGCACATTATCCGGCACCTTGCGCAGCCCATCCATGTCATCGCTGAAGGCGATCAGGCGCGAAGGCAGACCCGTGAGCTGCGTGAAGGCGTGGCGGATCCAGCTTGTGCGCGCCACTTCCCCGAAAGTGCCAATATGTGGCAGGCCGGAAGGGCCATAGCCGGTTTCGAACAGCGCCGATTTTTTGCCGGAAGCGGCCAGGCGGGTCGCGACCTTGCGCGCCTCCTCAAAGGGCCAGGCCTTCACGGCGGAAAGATCAGCGGCGGCAGACATGGGCAGTGACTATCCTTAAGCGTTGGGATGGCTGCTTATAGGCAGGCCGCGCGCGGGTGGCGAGGCCCGCCCCTTTCAGCCTGTTCCATCTTTGTGCTTTCTGCGTTAAACCGCCCGCTTCCAATCTTTACCACAGGAAAATTGCAATGCGTGTCGGCGTGATTGGGGCCTCCGGTGCGGTGGGCCGCGAATTGGTGGATGTTCTGGGGCGTCGGGCCTTCCCGATGACCTCGCTCAGGCTGTTTGCCTCTGCCCGTAGCGCTGGCACCAAGATCAAAACCCCGCTGGGTGAGGCCGAGATTGAGCCCTTCAGCGATGCCGCCATGCGTGACCTTGATCTGGCGCTGCTGGCAGTTTCGGGCGATTTCGCCAAGGCCCATGCGCCGGCGATGGTGGCGGCTGGCGTGCATGTTGTGGATAATTCCTCGGCGTTTCGCTTGCAGGATGATGTGCCGCTGGTGGTGCCAGAAGTGAACGCAGGGGCCATCGGCCAAGCCAAGCTGATCGCCAACCCCAATTGCACCACGGCCGTCCTGGTGGTGGTGCTGGAGCCGCTGCGCCAGGCCTTCGGCCTGAAGCGCGTGATTGTTTCCACCTATCAGGCGGCCTCTGGCGCCGGGGTGGAAGGCATGGCGGAGCTGGAACGCGAAACCCTCCGCGTGCTGGTGGATGGGGTGAAGGCCGGGCATGAGGTGTTCCGCCATCCTCTGCCCTTCAACGTGATTCCGCAGGTCGATAGCTTCCAGCCCAATGGCTATACGCGCGAAGAAATGAAGGTGGTTTGGGAAAGCCGGAAGATCATGGGCATGCCGGATCTGCCGATTTCCTGCACCGCCGTGCGTATCCCGACCTTCCGCGTGCATGCTGAAGCGGTGACGATTGAAACCGAACGCCCCGTAACGCCGGAAGCGGCGCGCGAAGTGCTGCGCAAGGCCGCGGGCGTGAAGGTGGTGGATGACCCGGAAGCCGGGCTTTACCCCATGCCGCTGACCGCGACAGGCCAGGATGATGTGGAGGTCGGGCGCATCCGCGCCAATCCGGTCTTTGGCGACCGGGGCCTCGATTTCTTCCTTTGTGGTGATCAGTTGCTGAAGGGTGCGGCGCTGAACGCCGTGCAGATCGCCGAAAGGCTGCCCCGCGCCTAAGGCGCGGGCCGCCTTTTGAACGTGAACCGCCCTAAGCAGGAAGGGTTTTCGATTCGCGCGGCCCATGCTGCTGATCTTGAGGGGCTGCTGAAGCTCTATCCGCAGCTTAACCCGTCCGATGAAGCAATGTCCCTGGACTTGGCGGCTTCCCGGCTGGGCGACATCAATCAGCTTCCTGGCAGCGCGGTTCTGCTTGGTCTGCTCGGTAATGATCTCGTTGCATCCTGCACCCTCATTGTCATTCCGAATCTGACTCGCGCCGGAAGGCCCTATGCCTTGATCGAAAATGTTGTGACAGACGCGCTTCACCGAGGGCGAGGTTATGGAACCCGCATTCTGCGCGCTGCGGTGGATGCCGCCTGGGGGGCGGGCTGCTACAAGGTCATGCTGATGACCGGTTCAAAACAGCCATCCACCCTGAAATTCTATGAGAATGCGGGCTTCGAGCAAACCAAGACCGGCTTTCAAATGCGCCGCATATCGGCGCGCCAGGATGCCTAATTCCATGTGCATCGCCCATCCCGGCCAGTCAGCATCGCCTGAACAGCATGGCTGAAGGGCCGATCGCGCCGCGCTTGCTATTGCCGGATGTGCCTGCTTTGGTGTCGGGGCAGGGGCGCGCCGTGGTGCTGGACACCGATGGCAGCATCGAAACCTTGCCGGCGCGCACAGCGGCAACACGGTTGACTGAGGCCGCGCCAATGCTGGTGCATGCGCCAGCGACAGCCCGGCGGCTTGGCGTACCGGGCATTGCCCCAGCGCATGACCTGCTGGAACTCTTTGCCTTTGCACTGCCCGCCGCATCCTGCGCGCCGACACCGCGCGGCCTTGCCCTGGCGCTTGGCCTGTCGGCCCCGCGTGATGATGAAGCGGCTGTCGCGTTATTGCCTGATATCGCGACCGAATTGCTCCGGCGGCTCGCGGATGATCGCGCCGCGCCGGTCAACCGCGACGCCGCAAGCCTGGCGGCGCGCATGGGGGAGGCTGGCTGGCCCTGGGCGCGGTCGGTCCTTGCCGCGCTGGGTGCCCCCGCCGCGCGTTCAGGCATGGAGGGGCTGCGCGTCTGGCGCCGCTTGCCGGAATGGGAGGAAGCCGCGCCTGGCAATCCACCATCCTCCTTCGGAATAGAACCGAATGAGGCGCGGGCGCGGCTCGCGCAGATATTGGGTGAGGGGGCGGAGCAACGCCCGCAACAAGCGGATTATGCATCAGCCGCTGCGGCGGCCTTTGCGCCGCGGGAAGATCAGGGTGCGCCGGCGCTGGTGTTGGCGGAAGCCGGCACGGGCACGGGCAAGACACTCGGCTATGTGGCGCCGGCCAGTCTTTGGGCGGAACGCAATGGCGCGCCGGTTTGGATTTCCACTTTTACCCGCAATCTGCAACGCCAGATTGATCAAGAAACCGCACGACTTTTCCCTGATCC
>CAMCZJ010000071.1 GCA_945886995.1 Asaia bogorensis | reverse complement strand
GGGCGCGTGAATATCCTGGCCGAAACCGCTGGGCTTTTGGTGCTGGATACCAGGCGCATCGCGCGCATGAATGCGGTGGATGAAAGCCTGACGATTGCGACTTTGCCCAATTTCACGCCCGTCAACACGAAGGAAATGGTCGCGACCATTAAGGTCATTCCCTTTGCCGTGCCCGGGCAAATGCTGGGCGTGGTGGAAGCGGTCGCGAAAAGCGGCGCGGGGCCAGTGCTTGCCATTCATCCCTTCCGCGCCTTGAAAGTTGGCCTTGTGCTGTCTGAATTGCCCGGCATCAAGGAAAGCGTCATGGAAGGCGCGATTGAAGCGACGGAAGAACGCATCGCGGGGCTCTGTGGCACGCTCATGTCGGTGGAACGCGTGCGCCACGATACGGTCGCGATTTCCGATGCGCTGTCCCGGCTACGTCGCGCGGGTGCCGAGATGTTGCTGGTGGCCGGCGCTTCTGCGGTGGTGGATCGGCGCGATGTCGGCCCCGCCGCCATTGTGCGCGCCGGCGGCGTGATTGATCATTTCGGCATGCCCGTTGATCCCGGCAACCTGCTCTGCCTCGGCCACATCGGCAAAATCCCCGCCATGGTGCTGCCCGGCTGCGCGCGTAGCCCGAAGCTGAATGGCTTTGATTGGGTGCTGCAACGGCTTTTCGCGGGGCTTGAGGTAACGCCGGAAGATATCGGCGCCATGGGCGTTGGCGGCTTGCTCAAGGAAATCGAACTGCGTCCCCTGCCGCGCGAACAGGCGCCGCGCACGCCGCCACCCGCGCTTGCGCCACGCCGAGGCCGCCGCGTTGCAGCGATTGTGTTGGCCGCTGGTCGGTCGCGCCGCATGGCGCCGCTGAACAAACTGCTGGTCACGGATAATGATGGCGTGCCCATGGTGGTGCGCGTCGTGGAACAAGTGCTCGCTTCCCATGCGCGGCCAATCATTGTGGTGACAGGCCATGAGCATGACCGGGTGGAGGAAGCGCTTGCCGGCCGCGCCGTGCAATTCGCGATTGCCGAGGATTACGCGCAGGGGCTTTCTGCGTCCTTGAAGGCAGGGCTGCAAGCTTTGCCCGAAGATATTGAAGGCTTCATGGTGTGCCTGGGCGATATGCCGCTGGTGAGTGCGGCCATGCTCGATCGGTTGATGGCGGCGTTTGATCCGGAAGAAGGCCGCGCGATTGTGATGCCGACCTTCCGCGGCAAGCAGGGCAATCCCATGCTCTGGTCACGCGAATTCCTGCCCGAGATGCTGGCGATTACCGGCGATGTCGGCGCGCGACATCTTGCCGGCAAATATGCCGATCGCTGCGTGGAGGTGGAGATGGCCGATGACGCGGTGCTGCGCGATTTTGATACGACCGAGGCGCTGAAAGGCGTGCCGGGGTATAGTATGGTGCGGTGATGGTTTCTTGAACCTCACGCCGCCATAAGATTGATCCTATTGCCCCAGGGGTCATTGATCGAAGCAGCCTCACCTTGCCGGTCAATGGCGATACCGGCCTTGCTGGCGCGGGCCAATATGGCCGCCTTTTCTTCAGGTGATCGGACCAGAATATCGAAGGATGCCAAACCCGCGGCATCAGCCGAACGCATCCCCGCGCCACGGCTACTCCAGCTATTGCAGGCGACATGGTGATGATAGCCATCACTGCCAAAGAAGGTGGCTTCGGGCCTCTGCTTCATCACACCGAAACCCAGAATGTCGCGGTAGAAGGGCTCAGCACGATCAACATCGCCCACTTGCAGGTGCATGTGGCCAATCAAGCCATCATCCGGAAAGCCAGACCAGGTGGAATCCTGAGCTGACAGAAGCAGCTTCTCGGCATCCAGGGGCTTTGTGCCCATGAGCAAATTGCCCGAGGCATCATGCCATTGGGATAGGGGGCTATCGGCATAAACCTCAATCCCATTGCCCTCAGGATCGGCCAGGTAGATCGCCTCACTCACGATATGATCCGAAGCCCCCTGCACGGGCAGGCGGTTCTTGATGACATGGGCAAGCCAAGCCCCCAAGGCCGCGCGGCTGGGCAGCAGAAAGGCGATATGGAACAGCCCTGCATTGCGCGGATCATGTGGCTTCGCCGATGGGGTGGCGATCAATTCCAACAAAGCGGTCTTGGCCGAACCCAAGGTGACGCGATCCATTGAGGAAGATAGGCGGCGCAATCCCAAGGTTTTCTCATAGAATTCAGTGACCTTATCAAGGTCGCGCACCTTCAGGGCAACGCGCCCGATGCGGAGCGCTGATTGCCGAATATCAAAGGCATCATGCGTAGGGGTCATGGTATTGCTCCTTATCCAGGCCGGTCAGCCATTATCCTTCTTCAGCGCAAAGGCGCCACCGCCAAGCAGTGCCTGCACCAAAAGCGCCACTGCCCAAAAGGCCGGAAATTCCCAACCACCGCCCGGGTTGGAAAACAGAAAGCCCTTCGCCCCATGCGGCACGTAAATGGCACCCAGCAGGATGGGCAGAAGCGCCAATGACACCCAGCGCGTCCAAAGCCCAAGCAACAGGGCAATGCCGCCAAATAACTCGGCGAAAATCACCGCATAGGCCAGGATGGCTGGCAGGCCGAGGCTCGCGAAATAGCCCGCCGTACCCGCCGGCGTGAAGATGAAAATCTTGAGCCCAGCATGGGCCAGAAACAGCACGCCCATGCTGACGCGCAGCAGCAAAGCCGCAAGATCAGCCTTGGCGATCCGAAGGGGGTTGGCGAGGGTTTGGGGGGAAAGGGCAGCGTCGCTCATGGTCTTTGGTCCTTGATCAGAATGCACGGCGCCGTTGAACCGGCACTGCGCGCAACATGATCCGGACTTGCCGAGATGATAATAACATCAAAAAGCAGGTAATTTCTTCCAAATCGGAATAAATACTACCAACCCTCATCCCAGGCCGGCTTGCCCTTGAAGCGTTCAACCAGGAAATCCACCAAGCGCCTCAGCTTGGCCGCCAAATGGCGACTATGGGGGTAAAGCGCATAAAGCGCGGAGGGTTCAGCCTCAAACGCTGCCAATACGCGCTCAACCCGCCCCGCGCGCAACGCCTCGGCAGCAACGAAGCTTGGCACACAGGCGAAACCAAGCCCGGCCTCGGCGGCATTCAGGCAGGCTTGCGCATTGGAAAAGCGCAACCGGCCCTGCACCGGGGCGTTGAAGGCATTGCCCTCAGCATCGCGAAAGCGCCAATGACTGGGGTCGCGCAAATTCGTCGCAATGATGCAGTCCATCTTACCAAGCGCATAGGGGTCAGCAGGCGCGCCGCCGCGCGCCACGAATTCTGGCGAGGCCACCACCAAAAGCCGCAAATCACAAAGCTTGCGCGCGACCATGTTGGAATCATCGGGGCGCCCGCCCCGGATCGCCATGTCAAACCCTTCATCCACCAGATTGACCATGCGATCGGAAAAATACACATCCAATTCAATCTGCGGATAGGCAAGCGCGAAATCACTCAGGGCTTGGGTCAATGCCAAGGCGCCGAAGGTGAGTGGCGCCGTGAGCCGGAGCCGCCCTCGCGGTTCCTGCGCCGCATCCCTGATGGAAGCTTCCAGCCCATCAAATTCATCCAGCAGGGCGCGCATCCGCTCAAAATAGGCTTGACCGGCTTCGGTCGCCGCAATGGCGCGGGTGGTGCGATTGAGCAACCGAACACCCAGCGCATTTTCCAAGGATGAAACAAGCTTTGATGCCTGACCGGAACTGGTGCCAAGCCGCGCCGCAGCGGCGGTGAAACTGCCTGTTTCCATCACCGCCAGAAACATGCGGTTGGCGTCAAGCTTATCCATGTCGCATCATCACAAGGCGCCGCGCAGCCATTCACCAATCGCCAGCACTTTCGCATCTTCACCCATGCGCCCGGCAATCTGCACGCCAAGCGGCAAGCCCTTCGGCCCCGCCCCCGCCGGCACCGTCACGCATGGCCCATGCAGCAGCGTCCAGAGCGAATTGAAGGAAGGATCGCCTGTCCAGCCAATCCCGGCGGGCGCTTCCCCGGCGGCAGAAGCCGTAATCACCGCATCAAAACCTTCAATCGCAGCAGGCAGCGCCGCGCGCGCCTTGGCTTGCACCAGCTTGCAAGCATCAAGCTGCGCGGTCGGGAAGCGCTTCGCCCAAGCAAGCTTTTCCTTGATCACATCTGAAAGCTGCGCCCGCGCTGCCGCCAATTCCCAGCCCAAGGACTGCACGCTTTCCATATTCGTCACATATTCATGCGCCTCAAAAGCTTCGGTCATCACGTCAGGCAGGGTGATTTCCACCACCTCAGCGCCCGCCTTTCTGCACGCTGCGATGGCGCGTTCCATCAGCGCCAGCGTCTCTGGCGCGGCTTTCTCGGCGGGCGGGCCAAGGGTGAAGGCCAGCCGCGGCGCGCGCGGCAGTTTGGCTTCGGGGTTCCCGTAATCACGCCCCGTCATCGCCGCCATTGAAAGCGCGCAATCGGCGACGCTGCGCGCCATGACGCCGATTGTGTCATGGCTTTCGCTCATCACCTTCATCCCGCCGCGATGAATGGCGCCAAAGCTCGGCTTGAAGCCGACAATGCCGCAAAAGGCTGCCGGGCGGATGATGCTGCCGCCGGTTTGCGTGCCGAAGGACAGCGGAAAGAACCCCGCCGCCACGCCGGCTGCCGAACCCGATGAAGACCCGCCCGGCGTGTGGTGCTTATTGGCCGGATTGGTCGTAGCGCCCGGGTGGCGCGTCGCGAATTCAGTCGTGATGGTCTTGCCGATAATCAGCGCCCCCGCCGCCCGCGCCATGGCGACCGCTGCCGAATCACTCCGCGGCCGATGCCCCGCCCAAATCGGTGAGCCGTATTGGGAGGGCATATCGGCGGTATCCAGCACATCCTTGATGCCAAAAGGAACACCCTTGAGCGGCGCCGGCGGCCCACCCTTATCCAAGGCCGCCGCCCCGCGCCGCACCAATGCGGGGTCAAGCCAGGCGAAAGCGCGCACCTCAGGCTCACGCTCTGTGATCCGGGCAAGGCAGGCCTCGGCCAGGGCAGAGGCGGTCAGGGAGCCTGCGGCGATACGCCGTGCGGCTTCGGAAGCGGTCAGGTCAGCGATTTCGGTCATGCGGGGCAGAGTGCCGCGCCCAGAAGCTGCGTCAAGCGGGTGCAGGAAATTCTTGACTGGCGCGGCGCGCTGCGCCGGTCCAGAAAGGGGTGGCATGAGCAGCCAGATCAGGATCATCCCAACCCCGGATGGGGCGCTGACCTACGCCATCCCCTTCCCGCCCGAGGAAACGCCGGCGGTCACCGCGCGCGATTTGCTGGGCGCCTGGGAAGCCGCGCGCGGGGCGGCTGGGGCGGAGATCTGGGGCAGCCCGCGCCGCCTGGTGTTTCGCCGCGCAGATGGTGAGGCGATGGAATTGCTGCTGGCAGATGCCGATGCCGCCTGCTGGGCGGAAGCCGTGGATGCACGCCACGGCTTGGCCAACCCCCAGGGACTCGCAATTTGCCTCAGGCTTCTGGCATTGATTGAGGCTATGGGCCGGATTGCCTGCCTCAAGGGCTTTTTTGCGCTGAGGCCGAGCGGGGCGGAATTGCACCCTGCCCTGCTGCGGGCCGCGGCCAGCCTGCCGCTTGATCCGGCGGGTCGGTTCGACGAAGCCGGCCTGACCGCGCTATTGTCACGGGCGATTCCGGCGGGAGCCCCATCATGATTCGTCTTTTGCCCTTGCTTCTAATTCTCGCGGCCTGCGCGCAGCAGGAAGCCCCCCCCTCCCCGCGCGCCGCGGCTGCGGGTGCCACGCCGGAATTGCTGCGCATTTGTACGCAGGAAGCCGAACGTGTCGTCAATTTCCGCGAGCGCGGCCAGTTGATGCGGGCAGATTCAAATTTCGGTGACAGCGACATGACGAATGATGTGCCGGTTGCGCGGCTTCGTTCAGATAGCTTCCGGCAACAAACCTTGCGCGATGAATTGATCCGCGAATGCATCCGCAATGCAGGCACCGGTCAGCCGCCGGTTGATCCGGGAAACCAACGCCCTCAGACACTGCGCCCGCGACGCTGAAGGCCCAGCGCGCGCATGGCATCCCTTTCGGTTCTGACGCGCGCGCTTTCCCATCGTAATGCGAAGGTTTTCTTCACCGCATCCCTGATTTCCTGGACAGGGCTTTGGATGCATCGCATCGCCATTTCCTGGTTTGCCTGGGAATTGACCGGCAGCGCCTTCTGGGTCGGCATGGTGGCGTTTTGTGATCTGGCGCCAGCAGTGGTGATCAGCCCGATTGCGGGCGCGATTGCGGATCGCACGGATCGGCTGAAGTTGACCTTCTGGAGTCAGGCGATGATCGGCGTCATGGCGGCCGTGATCGCGCTGCTGGTGGCACTCGACAAGCTTGATATCTACAGCCTGCTGGCGCTTGAGGTGCTGAACGGCATCGCATCCTCCTTCGCGCAGCCGGCGCGGCAATCCCTCATGCCCGGCTTGGTCCCGCGCAATGATCTGACGGCGGCGGTGGGGCTCAATTCGCTTTGCTTCAATGTGGCGCGGTTTGTTGGGCCGGCGCTGGCCGGTCCCTTGATTGCGGTGGCGGGCGTTTGGCCCGCCATCGCGGCCAATGCGGTCGCCTATTTCATCGCAACCGCCACCACGCCCTTGCTCAAGGTCTCAGCCGAGGAACGGCAGGGGCATGCGAAAACAAAATCCCTATGGGGGGATATGCGGGATGGGCTGCGTTACGTCGCAGGGCATCCAGGGCTTGGGCCAATCCTGACCTATGCGGCGATTGTGGCGCTCCTGCTGCGCAGCCTGCCGGAAATTCTGCCGCCCTATGTGGAACGGCAATTCGGCTTGGGTGCGGAAGCGCTGGCCATTCTGACGGCTGCTTTCGGCGTTGGCGCCTTGTTATCGGGTATCTTTGTGTCTGCACGCGGTAAGATGCGCGGCACGACCAGGCTTGCGGTTTTCGCCCCGGCGGTGATCTCGCTTGCCATGATTGGCTTTGTTGCGACCAGTTGGTTTCCCTTTGGTGTGCTTTGCGCTGCCATCATGGGCGCGGCCATGTCCGTGCATGGGATTTGCGCGCAAACCCTGGCGCAATCAGCCTCTGATCCCGCCATGCGCGGTCGGGTGCTCAGCCTTTGGGGCCTGATTGTGCGCGCCTTTCCTGCCCTTGGCGCGCTGCTGCTTGGCGCGGCGGGGGAGGTCTTCGGCATGACCCTGCCCACGCTGGCTGCGGTGCTGCTTTCCATCATAGCGCTCGCCTGGGGTATCCGGCGCCTGCCCGCCATGGCGCAGGTGCTGGAAGGCGATGGGGCAAGCGATCCCGCGAGACGTTGAACCTGAATGAGGCATGAGAATGATTGAAGCTGCCATTGTGGGCATGGGGCGCTGGGGCCAGACCCTGGTTGATAGTGTGCAGAACCGGAATGATGCCGGTATTCGCTTCATTGCCGGCAGCACGGGCCGGCCGGAACGCGCAGCCGAATGGGCCGCGCGCCAGGGGGTGAAGATCCTGCCCGATCTCAACGCCATCCTGGCGGAGCCACGCGTGAAGGCCGTGGTTATCGCCTCCCCCCACCAGATGCATGCTGAACAAGTGATCGCGGCGGCACGCGCGGGCAAGCATGTTTTTGTCGAAAAACCCTTCACCATGACGAAGGCGAGTGCCGAGGCGTCTGTGGCCGCCTGCCGGGACGCCGGGGTGGTCATGGCGCTCGGCCATAATCGGCGCTTCCTGCCGGCGGTGGCTGAGATGAAGAAGCTGATTGCCGCCGGCGCGCTTGGTACCTTGCTGCATGTCGAGGGCCAGTTCAGCGGGCCGGGCGCAATCTCCTATCAGCCAGGCATGTGGCGCGCGGACGCCCATGAAAGCCCGCTGGGTGGCATGGGCGGCATGGGCATTCACATGATTGATATGATGATCAACCTGGCCGGCCCGATTGCCGAGGTAACGGTGCGCTCCCTTGCGCGGGCGTTGACCAACGGCATGGATGACACGACGGCGGGGCTGTTTTCCTTCGCCTCCGGCGCCACCGGGGGCTTCGCGACCTTGGCTTACGCGCCGAGGGTCTGGCGCGTGGCGTTGTATGGCACAGATGCAGCGCTGGAATTGAACGGGCATGAGAGGCTGAGCTTCACCCCGCGTGAGGGTGAGGGTTGGGTCAAGGAATTCCCCAAGACCGATATCGAACATGCTGAACTTGCAGCTTTTGCTGCCGCCATTACGGGCGGCCCGGCCTATCCGCTGCCAGTCGCAGAAGCGATCCATGGCGTTGCGGTGTTTGAAGCCATGATCGGCGCGGCGGCATCGGGCAGCACTTATCGGGTGGCCTGACCGGGTGATTTCGCACCCCGCGCTTTCTGTTCTAGAACCCCAACCAGCGCTCCGCGCTGACCAACCTTTCTGAAAGGCCGGATATGAGCAAGATCAATCGTCAGGGATCGAACCAGATCCTTTCATCCTCAGTCGAATATCATAACTTCGTCTTCCTCGCGGGCCTCACCGCTGATGACCTTGCCAAGGACATCAAGGGCCAGACCGCCGAAGTGTTGGCGAAGATTGATGCCGCCCTCGAAGCCAATGGCACGGACAAGACCCGCATGCTGTCGGCGCAGATTTGGCTAAAGGACATCCGCGATCGCGGCGCGATGAATGAGCTTTGGACCGCCTGGCTGCCGGCTGGCGGCGCCCCGGCGCGCGCTTGCGTGGAAGCCAATATGGCCGACCCGCGCCATTTGGTGGAAATCATGGTTACCGCCTGCCGCTGATCCTGCAAGCGACAATGGCGCCAAGGCCAAGCCCTGGCGCCAAAGCTGACTAGAAAAAACGCCCGGCATCATGGCCGGGCGTTTTTGTCATGCGCGGGCTGCAATCGCCAAGGCAGGGGTATGGCGCGGCGGCATCTGATAGCCCTTCGGCCCGTAACCCGGCTTGGCCACGCGCGGCAGCGCTGCGGTCGCGATGGTTTCAATCACGCGTGACTGAAGCGAAATGGCGCGTTCCAGCAGCCGCTTGTTCTCGGTGCCCAAATTCTCCAAATCGCGGGTCAGGCGCTGGGCCTCCTCGCGCATTACGCCCTGGGGAAGGGCGCCATGCTTGGTCTGCGCCGTATAGGCCTGGGCGAAGGCATCAGCGGCGGCAATCTTGCTGTCCGCGAGTTTCGCGGCAAGCGACAGATCAAGCTTGGCCAAAGCCTCATTTTCCGCCCTAAGGGCGTCGGCGAGTCCTTTGCCGGCAATCAACAGCGCATCCATCATGGTTGGGCATCTCCCGTATTGGGGGTTTGTGATCCGCGGTTGCGGAGCAATTCGCGATAAACTGCATCGGCAATGCCAAAGCCGCCGGACTTCACGGCGGAAGCGGCAAAGGCATCAACCAGCATGGGGCGCCATTGGGCTTCAGCGGCACCACCACCGAAGGAGGATTTGGACATATCCACCGTGGCGAACATGGGCTGCAGCATGAAGCCAACGACTTGGGCTTCGAAATCCTGCGCCGACTTGCGCAGGCTCGCCTCAGACCCGGCTCCAGCCTGCGGCGGGCGAACGGCACGCGGCGGCGGCGGGGCAAGATTGGTAGCGTCCAACATCAGCGTATCTCCAGATCGGCCTGCAAAGCGCCCGCAGCCTTAATTGCCACAAGGATGGACATCAGATCGCGTGGGCCAACACCCAGGCTGTTCAGGCCGCGCACCAATTCCTGCAGCGTCACCGCTTCCGGCAGGATACCAACGCGACGCTCACTCTGATCTTCAACTTCAATATTCGTGCGCGGCACCACCTGAGTCTGCCCCTGAGCAAAGGCATTGGGCTGGCTCACCTGCGGTGTTTCGGTCACGCGGATGGTCAGATTGCCTTGGGCGATGGCAACGGTGGAAACCCGCACCGCCTCACCCATCACAATGGTGCCGGTAGCTTCATCAATGATGACGCGGGCGATCTGATCGGGTTCAACCCTAAGCCTTTCGATATCGCCCAGAAAAGCCACAGGATCGCGCCCATTCAGCGCGACGGAAACCGTCCGCGGGTCAGTCGCTGTCGCAATGTTTCCGCGCGTGGTACGGTTGATGGCGGCGGCGATGCGGCGCGCAGTCGTCAAATCCGGGTTGCGGAGGGAAAGGCGCACACGATCACGATTGGACAGCGTGAAAGGCACTTCACGTTCGACGATCGCGCCATTGGAAATGCGCCCAGCGGTTGGAACCCCACGCGCGATGGTAGCTGCCGAACCACGTACGGCAAGGGCGCCGGTAGTCATGGCCCCCTGGGCGACGGCGTAAACCTCTCCATCCGCGCCCAGCAGGGGGGTCACCAGCAAGGTGCCACCAGTCAGGTTGCTGGCATCGCCAAGCGCGGAAACCCCAACATCAATCCGGCTGCCAGGCCGCGCAAAAGCGGGCAGATTGGCCGTCACCATGACGGCGGCGACATTCTTCGTATCTAACTGGCGTTCGAAATCACGTGTATTGACGCCAAGGCGTTCTAGCATCCCAACCAGGGATTGGCGGGTAAAGGGGGCGCTGCGCAGCTTGTCACCCGTGCCATTCAAGCCAATGACAAGGCCGTAGCCCACCAGCTGATTGTCGCGCACACCCTCAATATCCACTATATCCTTGATTCGAACTTGGGCTGAGGCGGCGTTCGCATGGAAAATCGCCGCCACAACCAGGGCGGTAAGGATTTTCGTGAACGTTTGCGCTATACGGTCCAAGGCTTGTCTCCGTCAGTCGCTCTCTAATTCGGGCGGCATGATCAGAAAGTTACATGGCAAGGCCCGTGCCAAGGTTTGGCGACTGCTTGGCCGAGTCGTATCGGCAAAACCTGCCGGGTCCCGGCTGAGCCTGCCGGGGCGGGGCAATAGGAGGTCAAATGGTTGGTATTCGGGGCGTGACGGGTGGTACGAATGTACCGGGTACGCGGGCTACGCGCGGCGCCTCGGGTGGCTTTCGGGTCAGCGGCGGCAAGGATGAGGCAAAAGAAGCCAGCGCCAGCAGTGGGGTTTCTGCCGCTTCAGCCATTGGCCTGCTAACTGTCCAGGAATTGGCCCCAGCCAGGGAACGCAATGCCCGCGCCTTTCGTCGCGGCGAGGAAATGTTGCAGGAATTGAAGGCGCTGCAACTGGAATTATTGGAAGGCCGGGCTGATCCGGCACGGCTTCAGCAACTCGCCCGCCTGACCGAGGGTGACAAACCTGCGGATCCTGTGCTCGTGGAGGCGATTGAGGCGATTTCGCTTCGCGCCCGCTTGGAATTGGCCCGGCGCGGCATGGATGCCTGAAATCGGCCTTTGTCAGATATTTGTCGCAAAACGCCCCCTGGCGCCCCCGACCAAGAGGGTATAGAAGCCCCTGCAAGTGGCGAAGCAGGTTTCAGCAAGAAACCACATCGCCAATAGTGCAAGGCGGGGGAAGAAGAAGATATGTTGGTGACATTGCCGCCCGATTACCGACCCTCGGATTCCGAGGAGTTCATGAATGCCGTTCAGGTTGAATACTTCAGGCAAAAACTTCTCAAATGGCGGCAGGATTTGGTGCGTGAGGCTGGGGAGACACTTTCATCACTTTCCGAAGGTGGCATTTCTGAAGCGGATCTCGCGGATCGCGCCTCGGTTGAAACAGACCGCGCCCTTGAACTTCGCACGCGTGATCGGTCGCGAAAATTGATCAATAAGATTGATCAGGCGCTGGAACGCGTCGAAAACGGCACCTATGGCTATTGCGAAGAAAGCGGAGAGCCGATTTCGCTCCGCCGGCTTGAGGCGCGACCCATCGCCACCATGACGATTGAGGCGCAGGAACGCCATGAACGCATGGAACGCGTCCATCGCGACGATTGAGGGGCTTAGGCGCGGGTAACGCCTCCCCTATAGGAACCCCACCGGGTCCACATCCACCTGCACCCGGACATTGCCGGGCACATCCACCTTTTCAAGCCATTCGCCCAAAAGCCGCTGCACACCGATATCGCGCCGCGCCTTGAGCAATAGCCGCCGCCGATGCCGCCCACGCAATAGGGCTAGCGGCGCGGGGGCTGGCCCCAGCACCTCCACCCCCTGCCCCGCCGGCGCCGCGCGGCCCAGATCCCGTGCGACTCGGTCCGCGGCCTTCTCGTCGGGCGAGCTCACGATCAGGGCAGCCAACCGGCCAAAGGGTGGCCAGGAACCGGGCCTACGCGCCTCTGCCTCGGCGGTCATGAAGGCTTCATATTCGCCGGAAACCAGCGCCTGCATCACCGGATGATCCGGGGCAAAGCTTTGCAGCAAAACCCGCCCGGGATGTTCCGCCCGGCCCGCGCGACCAGCCACCTGATGCAGCAACTGCACGGTGCGCTCAGCCGCGCGCAAATCGCCGCCAGCCAAGCCCAGATCCGCATCCACCACGCCAACCAGCGTGAGATAAGGAAAATGCCAGCCCTTGGCGACGATCTGCGTGCCGATGATCAAATCAACCTCGCGCTTTTCAATCGCCTCAGCCGCCGCGGAGGCCGCCGCCGGGCCGGGCAGCGTATCGGATGCCATCACAAGCCGGCGCGCTTCGGGGAAAAAGGTCGCGGCTTCTTCCAAAACACGCTCCACCCCCGGGCCGATCGGTACCGTGCTATGGGGCGCGGCGCAGCTTGGGCAATGGCTGGGTGGTGCCTCCACATGGCCGCAATGGTGGCATTGCAGCCGCCGCGCGGCGCGGTGTTCCACCAGCCAGGCGGTACAATTCGGGCAGCGCAACCGGTGGCCACAGGCGCGGCAAAGCGTGAGTGGCGCATAGCCGCGCCGGTTCAGGAACAGCATGGCCTGTTCGCCGCGCGCCAGGGTTTCCGCCACGGCTGCCACCAAAGCGGGACTCAGAAAGCGCCCGCGTGGTGGGCTTTCGCGCCTTAGGTCAATCATGCCAATTTCCGGCATCACCGCACCACCATGGCGCGCCGCCAAATGGCATTCAGCGTAGCGCCCGGCGCGGGCATTGGTGAGGGTTTCGAGCGATGGTGTCGCGCTTACCAAGACACAAGCGGCATCGGATAAGCGCGCCCGCACCACGGCCATATCGCGCGCGTGATAGATGACACCCTCTTCCTGCTTGAAGGCGGTTTCATGTTC
>CAMCZJ010000070.1 GCA_945886995.1 Asaia bogorensis | reverse complement strand
TCCGAGACATATTTGGCGCGCGTGCCGATGATGATGCAAAGCTCCACCTCATAATCGGTCTTCACCGATCCGCGCGGAATGACAACGTCATCATTCGGCCCTTGCAGCGCATTGAGCGATTTCAGGAACACAATCGGTTCCTTCGGGATCGGCGCGCCGGTTTCAGCCGCGTGATCGGCATAGTTCAGCCCAATGCAAATCAGGTTCTTCATGCCGGTGACGGGCGAGCCAAGGCGCGGATAGCCGGCAACCTTGGGCAGGCTATTCACATCCACCGCCGCAATCTTGGCCAGCGCGGCGGGGGAGAGCACATCGCCGGTGATATCGGGCACAACGCCGGATAGATCACGAATGGCGCCGGCGGCATCAAGAATGCCGGGTTTTTCTTGGCCCGCGGGGCCGTAACGCAGCAGCTTCATCTAAGCCTCCCTCAATTGGAACGGCGGGCACGCACATGCCCGAAAAACGCGAGGCCAATGCCGCCAAAGGCCAGCGCTTGGATGCTGTTCAGCGGCAGGGTCACCGCGCCTGCGGCAAGCAGCAGCGCGATCAGCATGGCGATGGAGCCCAGCATCATATAGGCGGGCATCGCCATATCCTCATTCATGCCGGCAAGTATCACGGCACCCATCGCGCCCATCATCGGCACGGCAAATTCACTGGCCATTTAATCCTCCTGGGGGGAGTTGGGGGTAAAGCGGAAACGGCTTCCTACAATGTCCAGCCGCCGTCAATCACAAGGGCCTGGCCGGTGACGAAAGCCGCCTCCTCAGAGGCCAGATAGATCACCAAGGCGGCCATTTCCTCGGCGGTGGCGAGCCTTCCCATGGCCTGGCGCGCCACAAAGGCGGCGCGGGCCGCATCCACGGAACCGGCGGCCGCGGCATTGGCGGCGATTCGGTCGTGAAGCGAAGGTGTATCAACCGTGCCGGGGCATAGGCAATTGCAACGAATGCCCTGGCCGACATACTCAGTCGCGATGGATTTCGTGAGGCCCACAACAGCCGCCTTGGTGGTGCCATACAAAAAGCGATTGGGCGCGCCCTTTATGGAGGAACAGGCGGAAGACATGTTCACAATGCTGCCCCGGCCCCGATCCAGCATGCCGGGAATGAAGGCCTGCGCCACTTTCCACATGGCGCGCACATTCAGCGCGAAGCCGAAATCCCATTCCTGATCCGTGCAGGTCAGGATGGAGTTCTGGTGCACATAGCCCGCGCAATTGAACAGGATATCTACTGGCCCGGCGGCCTTTGCGGTGGCGGCAATGGCCTCATCATCCAGCACATCCAGCGCCGCGGTCGTGATGCCTGGGGCGGCAAGCATGGCGAGCAGCGCCGGGTCGCGGTCTGTCGCGACCACCCGCGCGCCTTCGGCGGCCATGGCAAGGGCGGTGGCCCGCCCAATTCCCTGGCCCGCAGCGGTCACGAAACAAAGCTTGCCTGCCAATCTGCCTGCCATCACATTTTCCTCCGATAATCTGCTGAACGGCCTTTGCAGCCGCATAATGCGTTTTCCGTGAGCGGGGTACTGCCAAGCCTTAAGGCTGGGTCTGCTGCGCGGGGCTGTCAACCAAGTCCGGCCTCTCGGATTCGTGAACGGATGAAACCGGCTTTAACCGGGTTTTGGGTGGACAGGCGCGGCCCATCCTGAAATAAAGGGTTATTAATTTCCACTCTGAACCGATCAAAACGGCGTCGTCAGAAGGAAGTGAGACCTATGTTCGTATCTCGCCAAAAGGCGGTGGCGGCCTGTTTTCCCGGGTATCCTGAACCCGGATCGAAACGGTTTCTCCACGTCGCACACGGCGCATAGCCACGGTGACCGCTGATCTTGTCATCGCCGATGATGATGCAGGCCTTTGCGCATGTCTGGCCGAGTACATGCGCGCGCATGGGCTTGAGGTGCGGGCCGTGGGCGATGGGGCGGCGCTCAGGCAGGCGCTGCGGGCAGAACCCGCTGATCTTGTTGTACTTGATCTGAACATGCCGGGCGAAGATGGGCTTTCCCTGGCGCGCGCCTTGCGCGGCGGAGAATTTGGCGATCCCGCCATCATCATGCTGACAGGCGCCATTGAAGTTGTGGACCGTGTGGCGGGGCTTGAAGTTGGCGCCGATGATTATGTGGCGAAGCCCTGCGACCCGCGCGAATTGCTGGCGCGCATCCGTGCGGTATTGCGCCGCCGCCATGTGGCGCCGCAGCCAGCCGCCAAGCCCGCCCTGGTGCATATGGGTGAAAAGGCGCTGGATTTGGAAGCGCGCTGCCTGATCGGGCCGGGGCAGGCAAGGCTAGCCCTGCATCCGCGTGAATATGAGTTGCTGGCCGCCTTTGCCGCACGGCCTGGCCGTGTGCTGACACGCGAAAAACTGCTTGATCTGGCACACCCGCATGGGGAGGAAGCTTTTGATCGATCCATTGATGTCCGGATCGCGCGCATCCGACGAAAGCTCGAAAAAGACCCCACCGACCCGAAAATCATCCGCACCGTCAGGGGGGCAGGCTATGTCTTCGACCCAGATGGCACGCACCCAGCCTGAGAGCAAAGCGCGAGGTTCGGTGCCGGCCTTGCCCCCCTTTGCTGACGCCGATGTGATGCGCGCCATTCTGGATGCCATGCCGGCGCGGGTTTCTTACTTTGATGGCAAAAGACGATTTCGCTACAATAACAAGGAATTTTACGCCTTTACAGGCCTTACCCCGGAACAGACCATTGGGCGCAGCGTGTCGCAGGTGCTTGGGCGGCGCACTTCAATCGAAACCCGACCACAGGTTGATGCGGTAAGGCGTGGGGAGACGACGCGTACCCAGGGCTGGCGCGACTATAAGGGCCAAGGCTGCCGTTACGTGGAAAGCATTTTCATCCCGCTTTTTCACCCGAATGGCAGTTTGGATGGCTATTTCGTGCTGGTGCGCGATTTAACCGATGAGCAGCGCCAGAAGGAGAAAATGCAGCGTCATGGCCAGCAATTGGAAGGGCTGCTGCATGAAATTGATGATGCTGTGGTGATGTTTGATGCCGAATTGCGCCTTGTGATGTGCAATCAGGGTTACTTTGACTTGATGGGCTTCCCGCCACCCTTCAGCAAGCCCGGCACGGGCATGGAGGCATTTATTCGCAATCGGCTTGAAAGGGGCATCTTTTATAGCGATGAAAAACCTGGGCAGTTGATTGAGGATCAGGTGCGCGCGCGGTTGGAATCCCATCGGCGCGTCAGGAAGGAGACCCATGATATACACCAGATCCGCGGGCGCTGGCTGAGTACTCGCCGCCGCCGCCTGCCGGATGGATCACTACTGGTGACACATACGGATATCACCGCCAAGTATGAGGCGGATCGCGCCAAGCGTGCGCAGCGGGAAGCCTTGCAGCGTGTGGCACAAATGGAAACCAACGCCACATTACTGGCCGGCCTTGGGCATGAAATCAACAATCCCTTGGCCGCCATTATTGCACAAGCCACACTCATGGGGCGCGAATCTACCGATGCGAAAGCGACCCAACGCATTGAAGCCATCCGCGATGCAGCAGAACGCGGCGCGCGGATTGTACAAAGCCTGATGCGTAGCGCGCGGCGCCGCGAACAGCGTTATGAGCCCCTGGATATTCCCGCCACCATTCGGCTGGGGCTAGATTTGGCTTGGCAGGATAGGCAGCCGAATTGGCTTGATGTACAACAGGATATCAGTCCTGATCTGCCGAAACCCTATGGTGATCCTGACCAGATTGCGCATGTTATCGCCAATCTTGTGTCCAACGCGATCCAAGCGCTTGAAGCCACCGATATGCCCGCGCCAAAGTGCCTGAGCATCTCAGCGGCGATGGCGGAGAATGATCTGACAATCCGGGTGTCTGATAATGGCCCAGGCGTACCCGCCGAATTGAGGGCGCGTATCTTTGAGCCTTTCTTCACCACCAAGCCACCGGAAAAGGGAACTGGGGTGGGCTTGGCACTGTGCCGTGCGCTTGTGCGTGCGCATGGTGGCAGCCTGACACTGGAAGACACCACCGGCGGTGGCGCCAGCTTTATTCTGCGGCTGCCATTGCAATAAAGCGGCGCTCAAATGCCGTACCGTTCACATGCCTTCGCCAGACACGCACTGAATCCTTGTTTGGTCGCATTTTCCGGAGAGCCAAGTGATTTCACTTGGCTTGAAAATATATGATTTTTTGGTCGCATTTTCCGAGTCGCCAAGTGATTTCACTTGGCTTGAAAATGCTCTAATCCTGCGCCATCACCCGTACATAGCTGCCGGGCGCATCTTCGATGGCATTTTTTGGTTGCCGTGCCGGCACTTGCGCGGTGTCTTGCCCCGTCACCCAGCGCTGCCAATCCGGCCACCAGGAGCCTGCCAATTCGGTTGCGCCGGCTAACCAAGCGTCCGGTAATGGCGGCAAATCCGTATTCACCCAATGGCTGTATTTCCCGGCATCCGGCGGATTGACCACGCCGGCAATATGACCGGATGCCGCCAGCACGAAGCGGATATCGCCCGTATAGGTTTGCGTCGCGCGATAGGTAGAAGCCCAGGGCGCGATATGATCTTCCCGCGTTGAAAGAATATAAGTCGGCAGCTTGATCTTGCGCAGATCCAGCTTGACGCCCAGCAATTCAACGCCGCCCGGCTTGATAAGATCATTCTGCTGATACATGCGCCTGAGGTAGAAGGAATGCATCCTGGCCGGCATGCGCGTTGAATCATCATTCCAATAGAGCAGGTCAAACGGGAAAGGGTCCTGCCCGAGAAGATAGTTGTTCACCACAAAGGACCAGATCAGGTCATTGGCGCGCAGCATATTGAAGGTGGTTGCCATTTCACGGCCTTCCAGAAAGCCGCGCTTTTGCATCTTCGCTTCCAGCGCATTTAATTGTTCTTCATCAATGAAGACGCCAAGCTCACCTGATTCAGCAAAATCAACCATGGTGGTGAAGAAGGTCGCGGATTTGATGCGCGTATCGCGCTTGGTTGCCATATGCGCGAGTGTGGCCGAAAGCAGCGTGCCGCCCAGGCAATAGCCAATCGCATTCACGGATTTCTCGCCGGTGGCTTTTTCAATCGCTTCCAGCGCCGCATAGGGGCCTTCCAGCATGTAATCCTCAAAGCCCTTCTCGGCGAGGCGTTCATCCGGATTAACCCAGGAGACCATAAAGACCGTATGCCCCTGATCCACCGCCCAGCGGATGAAGGAATTCTTCGGGCGCAGATCCAGAATATAGAACTTATTGATCCAGGGTGGCAGGATCAGCAGCGGGCGCTTCAGCACTTTTTCAGTGGTGGGCGTATACTGGATCAGCTGCATAAGGTCGTTCTGAAATACAACCTTGCCGGGGGTGACGGCGATATTCTCGCCCACCTTGAACTTGCTCTCATCCGTCATGCGGATACGCAAATTGCCCTGCCCGCGTTCAAGGTCCGCCAATAGATTGGACAGACCTTTTAACAGATTCTCACCACCTGTTTCCGCCGTGCGGCGCAGCACTTCGGGGTTGGTCATGACGAAATTCGTGGGGCTCATCGCATCCACGAATTGGCGGGTGTAAAAATCCACCTTCTGCGCAGTTTTATCATCCATGCCTTCGGCATCATGCACCAGGCCCTGCATGTAGCGCGCAGAAAGCAGGTAACTCTGCCGGATGAAGTCAAACACTTCATTGTCGCGCCAAGCTTCATCCTTGAAGCGCTTATCCTTCTGGTCTTCTGCGATCACGGCGGGCGCGGGTTCACCCATCATGCGGCGCGCGGTATGCTGCCATAGCGTGAGATAATCCTGCCAAAAGCCGATCTGCGCCTGCACCAGCCGCGCCGGATTGGCCATCAGGCGCGATGTCATGTCCAGGAAAGCATTGCCGATATGCAGCGGGTCTGCCTCACCCGGGTCATCCGCCTGGCGCTTCAGGAAATCCACGACAATGCGTTGGCTACGTTCCGCCACATCGGCCATGGTGCGGCTGACCATCGCCGGATCGGGCATGCGGAAGTGGGGCGGGTCGCTTTCGGCCATCTGGGGCTTCCTGGCTAGTTTCTTCCGGGCGCTTCGCGCCGGGCTCGTTTCAGGCTAACCCCCTAATGCAGGCAGGGACGCATGGACGAGCACGGCGTGACATCCGAAACCAATTTTGACCCTAGGTTGCGGGGCAAAGCCAATCAAGCACGGTTTTGCGCGCTGCTTGGCCTTTTGCTGGCCGGCTGCGCGACAGAGCCCGGTCAAGCTGTGGTGAAGTTCTGGGATCGCGCTTGGGGCCCGGCGACTGAAGGCCGCCCCGCGCCGCCCCAGGCCGATGCGCCATACCCGAATCTGGGCACCATTCCGCCCCGCCCCGAAACCCCGGATATGGCAGCGCGGGAGGCTTTGGCCGCGGGCTTGGTGCGGGAAAGGCAAGCAAGCCGTGCCGCGCTTGGCGCATTGCCGGGCAGCACTTCCCGAGGCGCCCCGCCGCCGCCCGCCTTGGCCCCGGCTTTGACCGGCATGGCTACCCGGGCGCCGGCTGCCGCCGCCCCAGCCCAGCAACCCGCCCCGGCGCCCGTGCCGGAACCCGCCAGCACTCCCGCCCCGCCGGCCATTGCGCCCGCTGGGGTGCCAGCCCCGCCCATGCTTGCCCCTGCCGGTGCCCCGCCGCCACCAGTTTTGCGTGATGCGCCTCGCCGGCCGTGACGGGCTGGTCTATAAGCCTGCCCCTTAATCATCGAGACTGAAGCCATGACCGAGGATTTCCACCGTATCCGGCGCCTGCCGCCCTATGTCTTTGCCGAGGTGAATGCGGCCAAGGCCAAGGCGCGCGCGGCGGCGGAGGATATTGTTGACCTTGGCATGGGCAATCCAGATACGCCGACACCGCCGCATATCGTGGCGAAGCTGATCGAAGCCGTGCAGGACCCGCGCACGCATCGCTATTCCATGTCCAAGGGTATTCCAGGGCTGCGGAAGGCATTGGCTGGCTATTACGACCGGCGCTTTGGCGTGAAGCTTGATCCTGAAACCGAAGTCGTGGCGACGCTTGGTTCGAAGGAGGGGTTGGCGAATTTGGCGCAGGCCATTTCAAGCCCTGGCGATACCATCCTGGTGCCCAATCCTTCCTATCCCATCCATCAATTCGGCTTCATCATCGCCGGCGCTTCGGTGCGCAGCATTCCCTATACGCCCGATGACGCGATGCTTGAGGCGATTGACCGCGCCGTGCGCCATTCAGTGCCGAAGCCCAATGCGGTGATTGTGAATTTCCCATCCAACCCGACCGCGCTGACCGCGCCGATTGAATTCTACCGTGAATTGGTGGCGCTCTGCCGTCGGCATGAATTATTCATCCTATCCGATCTTGCCTATGCCGAGCTTTATTTCGGCGACACCCCGCCGCCTTCCGTTTTGGAAGTGGAGGGCGCGAAGGACATCGCGGTGGAATTCACCTCCATGTCCAAGACCTACAATATGCCAGGCTGGCGCATGGGTTTTGCGGCGGGCAATCCGCGGCTGATCGCGGCTTTGGCGCGGGTGAAATCCTATCTGGATTACGGTGCCTTCACGCCTATCCAGGTGGCGGCGACAGCGGCGCTGAATGGCCCGCAGGATTGCATCGAAGAAATGCGCGTTCTCTATAAGGAACGCCGCGAAGTGTTGGTGAAGGGGTTGCATGCCGCCGGCTGGGATGTGCCGTCGCCAGAGGCTTCCATGTTCCTCTGGGCGCCAATCCCTGAGCGTTTCCGGCATTTGGGCTCGGTCGGGTTTTCCAAGCTGCTGCTGGAAAAGGCGAAGGTCGCGGTAGCACCCGGCCTTGGCTTTGGTGAGCATGGCGATGAACATGTGCGCATTGCGCTGGTGGAAAACAGCCACCGCATCCGTCAGGCTTTGCGCGGTATCAAAACCTTCCTGGGCGGCGACAATGCCGCGCCGCAGGATAGTTCAGCTGACATGGTGAATGCATGACCCGCCCCCTTGCGATTGCGGTTGCCGGCCTCGGAACGGTTGGCGCCGGCGTGGTGAAATTGCTGCGCGCGAATGCCGATATCATCGCGGCACGCGCAGGCCGGCCCATTGCCATCACCGCCGTTTCCGCGCGCGAGCGCAACCGGGATCGCGGCATCAGCCTTTCGGGGCTGCGCTGGTATGAAGACCCGGTGGCACTCGCTGCTGATCCGCAAGTGGATGTGGTGGTGGAATGCATCGGCGGTTCGGAAGGCCCGGCGCGCGAATTGGTGCAGGCGGCGATTGCTGCCGGCAAGCATGTGGTGACGGCGAATAAGGCGCTGCTCGCCGTACATGGCGCGGCCTTGGCGCAGGCGTCCGAAGCACGCGGCGTGGCGCTGGCCTTTGAAGCGGCGGTGGCCGGCGGCATTCCCGCGATCAAGACGCTGCGCGAAGGCTTGGCCGCCAATCGCATCCAGCGTGTTGCTGGCATTCTGAACGGCACCTGCAATTACATCCTGACCGTGATGCGCGAGCAAAAGCGCGAGTTCGCGGAAGTGCTGGCCGAGGCACAAAAGCTTGGCTATGCGGAAGCCGATCCATCCTTCGATATTGATGGCATTGATGCGGCGCATAAGTTGGCGATCCTGGCCGCACTCGCTTTCGGTCGGCCGGTGGATTTCAGCGCAGTGCATGTGGAGGGCATCCGCGAAGTCTCCGCGCTTGATATCGCGCTTGCCGAGGAACTTGGTTATCGCATCAAGCTGCTGGGCATTGCGCGGCGTGAAGAAGGGGGCATTTCGACCCGCGTGCATCCCTGCATGGTGCCGATCTCCGCCCCCATCGCGCGGGTGGATGGCGTTTTCAATGCCGTAGTGGCCGAGGGTGATTTTGTAGGCCGCGTGATGATGGAAGGCCGCGGCGCTGGCGAAGGCCCGACAGCCTCAGCGGTAGTGGCCGATGTGATTGACATCGCCCGCGGGCGCTTCACCCCGGTGTGGGGCGCGGAAGCCGCCGCTTTGAAGCCCGAGCCTTCCTTCCCGATGGATCGCCACACGGGCGCCTATTACCTGCGCCTGATGGTGGTGGACCGCCCCGGCGTGATTGCTGATGTCACGGGCGTTCTGCGCGATAATGCGATCAGCCTTGAATCCATGCTGCAACGTGGCCGCGCGCCAGGTGAGGCCGTGCCCGTGGTGCTGACCACGCATGAAACGAGCGAGGCTTCCGTGCGCGCGGCGCTGAAGCGCATTGCGGAGTTGAATACCGTGATGGAAAAGCCGGCGCTGATCAGGATTGAGGCGTTATAGGGGCTAAGCCGGGGTCATTTTCGCAAAACACCCAATGTGCCGAGCCCGCGGCGCAAGTGATCGCGTGTTTCATTGAACAGCAAGCGCGCGTAGTTCAGGTGCTTTTGCGGCGGCGGGTCCACCAGATTTGTGGCGTGCACATCCCGCCATCCCATGCCGCGAAAGGCCAGCAGTCTTTTGCAGTTTTCGGCAGTGAGCCATTCCCCGCTAATGTCATCGCCAAATGGCCCGGCAGCATGGCGCTTGAATGAGAATCTTTCGACGCTGCCGGCATCACCCTGGATCAAGATGTCATTGGCGCTTCGGTGCACATGCCTGCCTTCAACCAGCTTGAAGGCCTTGTATCCGCCCTGCGCCACAAGCATGGGAAACACCTCAGCCGAATGGGATTCGGCGGAGATGTAAGGCGGGCGGATGCCATGGGCAAAGAGGTTTGCAAGAATGGCAGCATCATAATGCTCAACATCAATCTTGATGTAATAGGGAGCGCCGTGTTCCGCGATGATGCTGAGCGGTGTGCGTGCCGGCAGCAGCACTTCCGTAAAGGCACGCAGGTGCCTGCCCCGCGGTTTGGGAAATTGGCTTAGGACATGGTTGCGCTTGTGCTTGTAGAATGTCACCTCCGATAGCGCTTCCACGGTGATGACATAGTTTTCGACAATGACGCGCCCGCTTTTGATCTGCGGCGCGAAGCTGTCTTGCATCATCCTGCAAAGATCGGGATCGGCTTCCACCGCCACAACAAGATCGGCCCGCTTCAGGTAATAGGATATGTCATCGCCCTTATTGGCGCCGAAATCATAAATGATTTTCTTCATGGCCCTGGGCCGCAAAATTCATTGCGACTGTTGCTACAAACATCCCGCCGCCCGCGCCCTGGCGCGTACCAGCGCCAGCACGGAGCGCGAAATCGGCGCAGCCTCACCAACCCAATCGGCCAATTCCACCACGGCGCCGAGCAGCGCCTCAATCTCCATTGGCCGCCCGCGTTCAAGGTCTTGCAGCATGGAGGTTTTATGCGCCCCAACCTCCGCCGCGCCGGCGATGCGTTTATCCACATCAATCGCAAAACGCACGCCAAGCGCTTCCGCCACGCGCTGGCCTTCCAGCATCATGGCGCGCGCGACCCCGCGCTGGCCTTCATCGCCCGTCAGCACATCAAGTGTCGCGGTCGTCAGCGCTGAGATCGGGTTGAAGGCCATATTGCCCCACAGCTTCACCCAAAGCTCATCACGAATCTTTGGGCGCACCGGCGCCTTGAAGCCGGCGGCGATCAGCGCCTCAGACAGCGCCTGCGCGCGCGGGCTGCGGGTGCCATCGGGCTCACCCAGGCTGAAGCGGTCGCCATAGCTATGGTCAATCACGCCAGGGGCAGTCACCTCAGCGGCGGGATAGACAATGCAGCCAATGGCGCGGGATGGCGGCAGCAGCGCAGAAACCTGCCCTTCCGGGTCCACGCTTTGCACAATGCGCCCTTCATAAGCGCCGGTAAGGCCGTGAAAATACCACCAGGGAATGCCGTTTACCGCACTCACAATAGCGGTATCGGGGCCAAGCAAGGGCTGCATTTGCTTGGCAGCGGAAGGCAGAGAATGCGCCTTCAGCGTCACCAGCACATAATCCTGCGGGCCGGCTTCCTCGGCACTTTCGACACAGCGCGGATGCACGATTTGCTCTGTGCCTTCGCTGATCAGCTTCACGCCGTGTTCGCGCATGGCGGCCAGATGCGGGCCGCGCGCGATGAAGGTGACATCCACATCACCCTTGGCGGCGAGCTTGGCGCCCATCAGCCCGCCAATGGCGCCGGCACCGAAGATGCAAATTTTCATGCGCATCACCCCGAAAGCCCAAGCTTTTCCGCAAGCCCAATCCGCATCAGCTTACCCGTGGCACCCTTCGGGATTTCCGGCAGGAAGACAACCTTGCGCGGCACCTTGAAATCCGCGAGCTGCTGCGCGGCGAAATCACGCAATTCCCGTTCCGTGCAGGCAGCACCTTCGCGCAGCACCACGGCAGCGGCGACTTCCTCACCCAACTTCGCATGCGGCATCGCGAAGGTGAGCGCCTGCGCGACCGCAGGGTGGGCAGAAAGCACGCCATCTACTTCCAAGGGGCTGACTTTTTCGCCACCGCGATTGATCAATTCCTTCAAGCGGCCAGTCAGCGTCAGATAACCTTCCGCATCAAAGGCGCCCTGATCGCCAGTGCGGAACCAGCCATGCGTGAAGGCTTTGGCGTTGGCGTCGGGGTTGGCTTCATAGCCCGCGGTCACATTGGGGCCGCGGATGACCACTTCGCCAATTTCACCCTGCGGCAGGATGGTGCCGTCATCATCCATGATCGCGACCTCCGGCCCCGCAGCGCGACCAACGGAGCCTGGCTTGCGCGGCCCGGCCAGCGGGTTGGATGCCATCTGATGCGATGCTTCGGTCATGCCATAGCTTTCCACCAGCGGGCAGCCAAACACGGCCTCCAATTGTTCCATCACCGGCCCGGGCAAAGATGCCGAGGATGAACGGATGAAGCGCAGCTTCGCGCGTTCAATGATTTCCGCATTGCGATCCGCGCGCGTCAGGATGGTTTGGTGCATGGTGGGCACCGCCGTGTACCAGCTTGGCCTTTCCTCATCCAACAGACGGAAGAAGCGCAAAGCATCAAAGCCCGGCGTGCAAATCACCGCGCCGCCGGCACCGAGGGAAGAAAGCACCGCAGCGATCAGCCCGTGAATATGGAACAGCGGCATGATGTTGAGGCAGGCATCAGCGGGCGAAAGCGCCAGCGTCGCGCCGATATGCCGGGCGGAGGCGCAGATATTCGCCTGAGACAGCGGCACAATCTTGGGCCGCGCCGTGGTGCCTGAGGTATGCAGGACCAGCGCGATATCGCCAGCCTCAGCCACGCCGTGCTGCGCTGCCTTTGCGGGGCTGCCACCTTCCAAGGTGAAGCTGCCCGCATGGTCGCCGGGCACCAATTCCAGCACAGTGACGCCAAGCTTCGCCGCAACATCGCGCGCTTCGGTCGCCACACCCTTTTGCACCACCAGCGCCTTGGCCTTCAGATCGGTCAGATAGAAGTTGAATTCATCCGCGCGATAGGAAGGGTTGAGCGGCGCGGTGGTCGCACCCGAGCCAATCGCGATAAAGGCTGCGGCCATTTCCGGACCATTGGGCAGCACAATCGCCACTCGGTCATTGCGGCCAATGCCAATGCCATTCAGCCGCGCGATGGTGGCGGCGGCAAGGTCGCGCAGCCCGGCATAGGAAAGCGCCGGGCGGCCCGGCGCGCGGATGGCCGGCGCATTGGTGGCACCGCTTGCCAGAAGGGCATTCAAGGTTGCGTTCACGCTTATCTCCTCGGCGTTTCCCGAGGGGATATTATGAACGAAAATGCCGCGCCGTCAGCCCCCGGCGAGCGTCTGATCCGCGGAGGCTGAAGGCCGGAGCGGTGAATCAGCCGCTCAAAACCAAACTAGCGTCTGATCCGTCAGAACTGATCAGACGCTAGCGATACGCGATGCCGCCCCGCAAGCTGCACGTAATTCTTGGCGGTGCGGTCAAAACCGGCGCGCTGTTCTTCCGTCAGCACGCGAACAAGCTTGGCGGGATTGCCCATCCAAAGCTCCATGGCGCCGATGCGCTTGCCGGGCGGCAGCACGGAACCTGCGGCAATCACGCCGCCTTCTTCAATCACCGCGCCATCCAGCACCGTCGCGCCCATGCCGACAAAGGCGCGGTCCATCAGCGTGCAGGCATGCACAATGGCGGCGTGGCCCACAGTCACATCATCACCGATGATCGTTGGCTCCCTCCCCGCATTCACATGCACAATGGTGCCATCCTGGATATTCACGCGCTTGCCGATGGTGATGAAGTTGGAATCACCGCGCAGCACGCAATGATACCAGATATTGGATTGCTCCCCGATCGTGACATTGCCGATCACGGCGGCGGTGGGT
>CAMCZJ010000069.1 GCA_945886995.1 Asaia bogorensis | reverse complement strand
CTCGGAAAGGTTAGAACCATGGCCAATGTCGCCGTGATCGGTGCCCAATGGGGCGATGAAGGCAAGGGCAAGGTTGTTGATTGGCTCGCCTCCCGCGCGGATATCGTGGTGCGCTTCCAGGGCGGGCATAATGCCGGCCATACGCTGGTAGTTGGTGATCAGACCTATAAGCTATCCTTGCTGCCCTCGGGTGTAGTGCGCGGCAAGCTTGGCATTATCGGCAATGGCGTGGTGCTGGACCCCGAAGCGCTGCTGGCCGAAATCGCCAAAGTGACAGCGCAAGGGCTTTCCGTGACGCCTGAGAATCTGCGCATCGCCGATAATGTGCCGCTGATCCTGCCCCTGCATCCAGCACTGGACAAGGCGCGCGAAGCGGCGCGGGGCGATGCGAAAATCGGCACCACCGGGCGCGGCATTGGCCCTGCCTATGAAGACAAGGTCGCGCGGCGCGCCATTCGCTTGTGTGATCTGGCGGAACCCGAAACCCTGTCCGACAAGCTTGATGAATTGCTGCGCCATCACAATACGCTGCTGCGCGGGCTTGGCGCGCCGGAATTCGAAAAGCAGGCGCTGTTGGCTAGCTTACTCGCGCTGGCGCCGAAGCTGCTGCCCTTTTCGGAAGCGATCTGGGAACGCCTGGATGAGGCCCGCAGCAGCGGCAAGCGCGTGCTGTTCGAAGGCGCGCAGGCGGTAATGCTGGATGTGGATCACGGCACCTACCCCTATGTCACCAGCAGCAATACCGTCGCCGGCAATGCCGCCGCCGGGGCGGGCATTGGGCCGGATGCGATTGGCTTCGTGCTGGGCATTGCCAAGGCTTACACAACCCGCGTTGGTTCCGGCCCTTTCCCGAGCGAATTGCATGATGAGATCGGCAAGCGCCTGGGTGAACGCGGCCATGAATTCGGCACTGTCACGGGGCGTCCCCGCCGCTGCGGTTGGTTTGATGCCTGCATGGTGCGTCAGGCGGTGAAGGTGGGCGGCGTGCAGGGCTTGGTGCTGACCAAGCTTGATGTGCTGGATGGCCTTAGCGAATTGAAAATCTGCACTGGCTACACCGTGAATGGCCAGGTGATGAAGCGCCTGCCCACGGGGCAACGCGCGCAAGCGGCAGCGGAACCCATTTTCGAGGTCATGCCCGGCTGGCCCGGTTCCACCCGCGGTGCGCGTTCCTATGCCGAATTGCCGGCTGAGGCGGTGAAATACATCCGCCGGATCGAGGAATTGGTGGAAGCCCCCGTGGTACTGCTTTCCACCAGCCCCGAACGTGACGACACCATCATGATGCGCGACCCCTTTGCGGGGTAGCTGATGGCCGCACCCCCGCTTCTGATCCTGCAGGATATCCGCCTGGGCTTTGGCACCACGCGGTTACTGGATGGTGCCTCGTTATCCGTGGCGCCTGGCGAAAGGCTGGCGCTGGTCGGGCGCAATGGCTCGGGCAAATCAACGCTGTTGAAGATCGCCGCCGGGCTGATTGAAGCGGAAGGCGGCACGCGCTTTCTGCAACCAGGCGCCACGCTGCGCGTTCTGGATCAGGAACCTGATCTTTCTGGTTTTGCGGATGTGATGTCCTACGTGGAGGCAGGGCTTGGCCCGGCGGATGATGCGCATCGCGCGCGCTATTTGCTGGAAAGCTTGGGGATGAGCGGCGCGGAAGCGCCCGCCGCGCTTTCGGGTGGAGAGGCGCGACGTGCGGCGCTGGCGCGCGCCTTGGCGCCTTCGCCCGATATTTTGCTGCTGGATGAACCGACCAATCACCTTGATCTACCGGCGATTGAATGGCTCGAAGCGGAGCTTGCGGGTAGCGCATCAGCGCTGGTCCTGATCAGCCATGATCGGCGCTTTCTGGAAGGGCTCTCGCGCGCCATGGTCTGGCTGGATCGCGGCACCACGCGCCGCCTGGAACAGGGTTTTGGCGCTTTTGAAACCTGGCGTGATCAGGTGCTGGAAGAAGAAGAACGCGATGCGCATAAGCTTGCGCGCAAGATCGTGCGCGAAGAACATTGGCTGCGCTATGGCGTAACGGCGCGGCGCAAGCGCAATGTGCGGCGCCTGGAAAACCTGCAAACCTTGCGCACCCGTCGCCGTGAACGCAGCAGCGCGCCCGGGCGTGTGAGCATGGCCGCGACCGAGGCTGGCGGTTCCGGCAATCTGGTGATCGCCGCTGACAATATCAGCAAATCCTTTGGTGACCGCGCAATCGTCACGGGGTTTTCAACGCGCATCATGCGCGGTGATCGTGTGGGCATTCTGGGCCCCAATGGCGCGGGTAAGACGACGCTGTTGAACATGTTGATCGGTACGCTGGCGCCGGATGCGGGCCAAATATTGCTTGGTGCTGGGATTGAAATGGTGGGGCTGGATCAGCGCCGTGCGGCGCTTGATCCGGCGGTCACGCTGGCGGAAGCGCTGACCGAAGGGCGCGGCGATATGGTGCATGTCGGCGGCGCGCCGCGCCATGTGCTGGGCTATATGAAGGATTTTCTGTTCACGCCGGAACAGGCCCGCACGCCGCTTGGCGCGCTTTCCGGCGGAGAACGCGGCCGGCTAATGCTGGCGCGCGCCTTCGCCAAACCGTCGAATGTTCTGGTGCTGGATGAACCGACCAATGATCTGGACCTGGAAACGCTTGATCTGTTGCAGGAATTGATCGCGGATTACGCCGGCACGGTACTGCTGGTGAGCCATGACCGCGATTTCCTCGACCGATGCGTCACCAGCGTGATTGCGTTTGAGGAAGCCGGGCGCTGGCAGGAATATGCCGGCGGCTACAGCGATATGGTGGCGCAGCGCGGCCATGGCGTGCGGGCGCGGGCCGCTGAAAAACAGGCGCCAGCAGCGAAGCGAGAGGCGGCAGTTTCAGCCAAACCAACCCCGCGCAAAAAGGGCCTGGGCGCGGTGGAACAGCATGAATTGAAAACCCTGCCGGCGCGGATGGAAAAGCTCTCGGCGGAAATCACAGCGCTTGAAAAGCGCATCGCCGATCCGGCGTTTTATGCGCGCGATGCCGCTGGCTTTGCCAAAGCGACCAACGCGCTTGGCGTCGCGCAGGCCGGTTTGCAGCAGGCGGAGACGCGCTGGCTGGAATTGGAAATCTTGCGGGAGGAAAGCGGCGGGTAACCCACGCCGTTTAGCAGCGTTCCAAAAGCCCGAGCGCCGCCAAGCGCTGACAGAAGGCCAAGGCGCCATCGCCTAGGCTGGCCGGCGTCGCGCCTTCGGCCAATTGCGCCAACCAAGCGCATTCCGTGGCGCTGAGATTCTCCGCGCCACCATACCAGCGGAGCGCGCCACCCCCTTCGGGCAGTGGCACCAGATGATGATGCATGGCGTCCGAAAGCCGCAGCCTGTCATCCGCACCAGGTGGGCGATGCGCCAAGCTGCGTTGCGAAAGTGGCAGCCGATCCCGCGTGATGCGATCCATCGCCGCCAGCGCAAGCTGCTCCAGTGCCGCTTCTGCGGATAGCGCGGCAAGTGCAGGCGCAAGCCGCGCGGCGATGGCAGCAGTGCCTTCCGCTTCGCCCAATCGCCAGGAAGGGATGCTGGTGCGCAAGGCTGGATTTTCCGCTTCCAGAGTTTCCAAAAGCTCCCGCAGCATATCGGCCATGGAGGCTTCCAGGAAACCGATAGTGATATGAAGCGATGGCGCATCGCCCGATTGCGCCGCCGCTTCATGCATGACGCCGCGTGGCAGATAAAGCGCATCACCAGGGCTGAGCGTCAGGGCATGCGGCGTGCCGGCGGGGCTTTGCTTATTCGCCCAAGGTGTCGCGCGGCTTGGCAAAGGGAAGGGGATGTCATCCCAAACGCGCCAGGATTTGGCACCCGATACCTGCATCACCAGCACATCATGCGTATCAAAATGCACGCGGAATCCCTGCGCGCCGGGCGGTGTCAGATAGATATTCGCCTGCACCGGATGCAGAAAAACCTTTTCCAAGCCCCGACAAAACTGTGCGAGCGGCGCATGCAATTCGTGAAATTGAGAGACAACCAGGCTGCCGCCCGCATCATGCCGGGCAAGCAGGCGCGGAAGATCAACGCGGCTGCTGTCGGCCTGCAAATATTCATCGGGCGGGATGGCGGCGCCGCCTTGCCGCCCACCATCCGCCATAGTCACGCGCGGATGGCGCGCAGCATCACTGCGCAGAAATGCATCCAGATCATTGATGGAAAGCAAGCCCGCGTAACGATCCGTCCCACCCCCGGGCAAAAGCCGCCAGGCTGAACCTTCACGGAGGGCGAAGACCTGTTCCGGCGTCAGGCTACCAAAGCCCAGACGCCAGGCGGCTTCACCCAAGGTTTCAGTCATAACGCGGGCAGTGGTTCAGGTGCCGCGCCGGCCGCGGCCTGCGTCATCGCGCGGGTCTGAATCCGTCATGGCCTTCTGCCGCGCGCCGCGCCCATTGCCGGGGCCATCGCCGGGGTCAGCATCCGTGAGGCCCGTACCACGCCGTGCGCCGCGCCCATTGCCAGGACCATCACCGGGGTCGGCATCGGTTAGGCCTGTTCCACGCCGCGCGCCGCGACCATTGCCTGGGCCATCGCCGGGGTCGGAATCTGTCAGGCCCGTGCCGCGCCGCGCACCGCGGCCATTGCCTGGCCCATCGCCAGGATCGGAATCTGTCAGGCCCGTGGCGCGCGAACGGCCACGCCCACGCCCCGGCCCATCGCCCGGATCGGCATCGGTCACAACAGGGATCACAGGGGCCTGCTGCAGAGGTTCAGCGGCGGCTTGCCGCGCTGCACCCAGAACAGCCGGCGCCGCCGCCAGATGCAATACGAGCAACCTGCGCCCCAAGGGGCTCTGCTGCGATTGGGCTGACTTTTGGCCCGGTTTGCTGTGCCGCATTGCTCGGCCTCCTCATTTTGGGAATGCTACTTCGCTGATCCCATTAAGCCGGACTAGTGTGACGTTGAAAAGTGAACAATCATTTATCAATTCGGTTCGCCGCGGAATGAGGCAGATTGTGTTGCCAAATGAAGCCGGTTCTAATTATTTTTTTACCGAAACATATTGGGCGTCGCAGCGTGTTCATCGGGGCGTGAATTGATATTAGTTCGCAAAAGGCGCAAATGAGGATTCCATGACCGAGCATCACTTTTGCGTGGTGTGGTAATCGGAGAATCCTATGGCTGAACCAAAGCCAGCCTCAGAGCCAGTTTCGTTGCCGCTGCACCGGGTCAGCGCGTCTGAATTGTTGACCTTCCTAGCGACCTTACCGGTTGCTTCGGCTGCCTTTCTGCGCGCTTCGGGCTTTGCGGCCAAGCCGGGTGACATTGCCCTGATCCCAGGTGCTGATGGCCTATCTGGCGCGGTTCTTGGTGTGGGTGCGCCAGCATCGCCTTGGCATTATGGCGCAGCGCCATTTGCGCTGCCCGCCGGAAGCCGTTGGCATTTGGCGGGCGATATGGCCGATTCCACGCATGCTGTGTTGGGTTGGCATTTGGGTGCCTATCGTTGGTTGCGCCACAAGCAGCAGGGGCGCGCGCCAGCCGAATTGATTGTGCCCAATGGTACCGAAATGGCGTTGATGATGGCGGATGCCATTTGCGCGGCGCGCGATCTGATCAATGCGCCAGCGGCGGAATTGGGCCCGCAACAATTGGCAGAAGCCGCTGCTGCGCTGGCGTGCCGCCATGGCGGGCGCGCGGAAATCATCACCGGGCAGGCATTATCAAAAGGCTTCCCCTGCATGGCCGCGGTGGGCGCTGGCAGTCCGCGCGCGCCACATCTTGCCGTGTTGCATTGGGCAGGGGCGGCCGATGGGCCATTGGTTGCGCTTTGCGGCAAGGGTGTTTGCTTTGATACCGGCGGGCTGGACATGAAACCTTCAGCCGCCATGCTGCGCATGAAGAAGGATATGGGGGGCGCCGCGGTGATGATGGCGGTGGCGGAAATGGTCATGCGCGCCAAGCTGCCCATCCGCCTGCTGGTACTGATTGGCGCGGTGGAAAATGCCGTCTCAGGCCAGGCGATGCGGCCGATGGATGTTTTGCAGACACGCAAGGGCTTGCGCGTTGAAGTCGGAAACACCGATGCGGAAGGCCGCCTGGTCCTGTGCGACCTGCTGCATTTTGCCGCCGAACAAACGCCGGCGCTGATTTTGGATGCCGCCACGTTGACTGGCGCTGCACGCGTGGCGCTTGGCCCCGATTTGCCAGCGCTTTTCAGCAATGATGACGCGCTGGCGGAAAGCCTTTTACGTGCCGGCAATAATGTTCAGGACCCGCTTTGGCGATTGCCGTTGCATGATGGTTATGATGCCTGGCTGGATAGCCCCTTCGCTGATCTTTCCAATGTATCACAAAAGCCAATGGCCGGTGCGGTAACAGCTGCGTTATTCCTGCGCCGTTTTGTGCCGCCGGATCAGCGCTGGGCCCATTTGGATGTCTACGCATGGAATGACGCGACGCGCCCTGGCCGGCCTGAAGGCGGCGAAGCGCAGGCAGTGCGTGCAATCTTCGCAATGTTACATGATTTCTCGAAGGGAATGTGATATGTACCGAAACTGACAGCGGGTTGACGTTTCGGAACAAGCGGAAACTCATTTTGTTAACAATAAGCAAGACAGGTCAGGGCATAGAACCTGGCTGTCAGACGGAAAGGAAAAATATCATGGCCAACAATAACGGTTCGGAGCATCTGATCCGCGTATTGCAGGAAACGATCGTTACCCTGGTGCGCCGCGATGGCGCTGATCTTTCGTCGCGCCAGCTTGGTGTGATGCTCATCAGCTACCTGACCGATGGGCCGCATACGGTGCGCGGCCTGGCGGCAAAGCTGAATGTTTCCAAGCCCGCCATTACCCGCGCGCTGGATCGCCTGGCTGATCTGGATCTTGCCCGGCGCAAGCCAGACCCTTCTGATCGCCGTTCCGTTCTTGTGCAGCGGACGCCGAAGGGTAATGCGTTCTTGCGTGAATTGCGCAATACCATTCTTGCCGCTGAACAGCGCGTGGTTGTGGAAGCCAAGGCCGAAGGCGCCCGCAAATAGATTGTTGCAGGGTGGTCAGCTTCGGCTGATCCCCCTGTTGCCTTCGCTGCTGTGGCAAAGCACTTTGTCCTTGCCGGCAGCTGCTTCGCTTGACACGCGGGCGTCGCGCTGCTTTGCCATGAAACGCGGTGCTTGGGCCCTGGCATGACCGATATCGCCTATCTCCTCTCAAAGATTTTATGGTTTCCGGCGCGGCCGGGCCATTTCGCGCTCATTATCGGCGCCATCGGGCTTGCCATGATCTGGCGCGGGCGCCGCTTTGGCCGATGGCTTGTATTGTGTTGCCTGAGCTTTTTCTTTCTGCTGATCGCAACGCCCATCAGCCAGTTCATCCTGCTGCCCTTGGAAGACCGTTTCCCGCGCCCGGCTGAAGCGCCCGCGCGGGTGGATGGCATTGTGGTGCTGGGCGGTGCGGTGGATCAGAACATCACCGATGCGCGCGGCATTCCCGCCATCAATGGCGCGGCGGAACGCATGACAGAAGCCGTGGCACTTGCGCGGCGCTTCCCCGATGCGCGCATTGTCTTTACCGGCGGCCAAGGTTCCTTGCTGCATGGCGGGCTGACGGAAGCCGATGTGGCGCGGCAATTCTTCGAAAGCCTTGGCCTGTCTGGCCCACGGGTGATTTATGAAGCGGAGGCCCGCAACACGTATCAGAATGCGGTGCTGACGCGGGATTTGGTGCAGCCCAAAGCCGGTGAGGTTTGGCTGCTGGTAACCTCAGCCAGCCATATGCCGCGCAGCATGGGCGTCTTCCGCCAGGCCGGTTGGAAAGATATTGTCGCTTGGCCGGTGAATTACCGCACCGGTCATGGCGTCGCAGCACTTTACGATGCGCCCTTTCCGGAACGGCTTGGCCAATTCGAATGGGGTTTTCGTGAATGGCTGGGGCTTGTCGCGTACCGGCTGATGGGGCGCACGGATGCCTTGTTTCCGGCACCCTGAGCCCGGCTTTTTGGGACTTCAGTCTTGACGCCCCACGCCAGTCCACCAGACTGGTTCCAAAGCGCCCCTCAAAGGAAGCCCCGTATGTCCATGCCCCTGCTCTTTACGCCAATCACGTTGCGGTCCGTGACTCTACCCAATCGCGTGGCGCTGTCGCCGCTTTGCATGTATTCGGCCAAGGATGGGCTGGCGAATGGCTTTCATTTTTCGCACCTGACCGCGGTGGCGCGCGGGCGCGCTGGCTTGGTTTTCACCGAAGCGACTGCCGTGGCGCCGGAAGGGCGCATCACCCATGGCTGCTGCGGGCTTTGGAATGATGCGCAGGTGGAAGCCTATCGCCCGATTGTGGATGCCATCATCGGCTTTGGTTCCGTCCCCGCCATTCAAATCGCCCATGCCGGGCGCAAGGCTTCTGTGCAGCCGCCCTGGAAGGGCAGCACGCCCTTGCGCGCCGAAGATGCCGCGACGGGTTCGCCCCTTTGGGAGTGTTTTGGGCCAACCTCGGAACCGGTTGGGCCAGGCTGGTATGCGCCAACCGCCATGACGGAAGCGAAAATCCAGGAAGCCGTGCAGGCCTTCGCCGCCGCAGCCGTGCGCGCGGCCAAGGCGGGGTTCCGCGTTTTGGAAATTCATGGCGCGCATGGGTATTTGATTCAGGCTTTCCTTTCACCCATCGCGAATAAGCGCAATGACCGTTATGGCGGTGATCTTGCCGGGCGCATGCGCTTTGCCTTGGAAGTGACAGAAGCGGTGCGCGCCGCCTGGCCGGCTGATTTGCCACTATTCTTCCGTATCTCCGCCGTGGATGGCCCCGCTGAGGGTTGGAGCCTGGATGATTCTGTGGTGCTGGCGAAGGAATTGAAGGCACGCGGCGTGGATGTGGTGGATTGTTCGGCTGGCGGGATTTCCGGCGGCCCTGCCTTCCGCGCCAATGATTCGGGCCAGCCTTTGCGGAGCCGCGCCGAACGCCCGCCGGGTTTCCAGGTGCCCTATGCGGAACGTGTGCGCCGCGATGGGGGCGTCGCCACCATGGCCGTTGGCGTTATCATCGCCGGCGATCAGGCCGAGGCGATTTTGCAGGAAGGCCGCGCTGATCTGATCGCGGTTGGGCGCGAATTGATGTACGATCCGTACTGGACCCTGAAGGCCGCCGAGAGCCTCGGCTGCGATCCGGGCAATAAGATGTGGCCCGATAACTATGGCTGGGCCATTCAGCGCCGTTCGGAAATCATGGCGGCGGCGGGAAGGCGATAAGGCAAACGATGCTTGCCGCCCGGGATTGAACCAGGCTGAAGTTTTGTCAGGCCGCTAGCGTCTTCAGAAGACGGTCTGGCCCTCGGGCAAAATCCCCCTATAAGGCGCCTGCCCCTTTCAGAAACGCAGAGCCTTCATGATTCGCCTCGATAACATCAGCAAGCAAAACGGTCGGCAGATCCTTTTCATTGAGGCGTCTGCCGCGCTGCAGCGGGGTGAGAAAATTGGCTTGGTCGGCCCGAATGGTGCCGGCAAGACCACGCTGTTCCGCATGATGACGCAGCAAGAACAACCCGATGAGGGTTTGGTGATTGCCGAAAAGGGCCTCAGCATCGGCTTCTTCAGCCAGGATGTTGGGGAAATGTCTGGCCGCAGTGCGGTGGCCGAGGTGATGGATGGCGCGGGCGCCATCAGCGAAGTGGCAGCCGAGTTAAAGGCGCTGGAAATCGCGCTGGGTGATCCGGACCAGGCCGATCAGATGGACCAATTGATTGAACGCTTTGGGGAAGTTCAGGCCCGCTTTGAGGAATTGGGCGGCTATGCGCTGGAAGGCCGCGCGCGTGAAGTTCTGGCGGGGCTCAGTTTCAGCCAAGACATGATGGAAGGCGATGTTGGCGCCTTGTCTGGCGGTTGGAAAATGCGCGTGGCCTTGGCGCGCATTTTATTGATGGCCCCAGATGTCATGCTTTTGGACGAACCCAGCAACCACCTTGATCTGGAAAGCCTCATTTGGTTGGAAAATTTCCTGCTGGCCTATGATGGCGCGCTGCTCATGACATCCCATGACCGCGAATTCATGAACCGTATCGTCAATCGGATTATTGAAATTGATGCGGGGTCACTCACCACCTATGCGGGCAATTACGAGTTTTACGAACAGCAACGCGCGCTGAATGAAAAGCAGCAGCAGGCGCAATTCGAACGTCAGCAAGCCATGCTGGCCAAGGAAATAAAATTCATCGAACGGTTCAAGGCGCGCGCTTCCCACGCGGCGCAGGTACAAAGCCGGGTCAAGAAACTGGAAAAAATTGATCGTGTGGAACCGCCCAAGCGGCGCCAGACCATCATGTTCGAATTTCTGCCCGCGCCACGTTCGGGCGATGATGTCGTCAATCTGAAAAACATTCACAAGAAATACGGCGATCGCGTGATTTATCGCGGCTTGGATTTCCTGATCCGGCGCAAGGAACGCTGCTGTGTCATGGGCATCAATGGCGCAGGCAAATCAACCTTGCTGAAGCTGGTGACTGGCTTCACGCAGCCCGATGATGGCACGGTCACGGTGGGCGGTAGTGTTAAATTGGGTTATTTCGCGCAGCATGCCATGGAAACATTGGATGCCGAACGCAGCATTTTTGAGACCATGGAAGATACCTTTCCGCGCGCTGGCCAAGGTTCCTTGCGTGCCTTGGCCGGGTGTTTCGGCTTTTCCGGCGATGAGGTGGAAAAGAAATGCCGCGTGCTATCGGGTGGAGAAAAAGCCAGGCTGGTCATGGCACTGATGCTGTATGATCCGCCTAATTTCCTGGTACTGGATGAACCCACCAATCACCTTGATATGGCGACCAAGGAAATGCTGATCAGCGCCTTGGCTGCTTATGAAGGCACCATGCTTTTCGTATCACACGACCGGCATTTTCTGGCGGCACTTTCAAACCGCGTCTTGGAATTGACGCCAGAAGGTATCCATGATTTCGCTGGTGGCTACACGGAATATGTGGCACGCACTGGCCAGGAAGCGCCCGGCCTGCGGAGCTAGAAACAGCTTTGATGCGTGTTACGTGAACAAAGCGCGCCTTATTCCACCCTGATCTTGCCGGCGCGCGCAATTGCGCCGAATTCCTCACGCTCTGCCCGGATGAAAGCCAGCATTTCGGCGGGCGTTGTGAAGCGCGGCGCAGCGCCAAGATCGCGAATACGCGTTGCAATCGCCTCATCACGCAGGGCCTGATTGATCACGCCATTCAGCTTTTGAATGATGTCATCCGGCGTGCCCTTGGGCGCCATGAAGGCATACCAGGCGACCCATTCGCGCTGATCAAGGCCAAGTTCCATCATGGTTGGCACGCCGGGCAGGCGATCCGACCTTTCGCGGCCCGTCATCGCCAAAGCACGCAGCCGGCCGCCCGCGATATGCCCGCCACTGGCGCCAAGGCTATCCACGGTAATCGGCACCTCATTGGCGATCACCGCGGTCAAGGATTGCACGGTGCTGCGATAGGGCACGCCTGGCATATCAATTCGGTGGCGCAGCTTGGCTTCTTCCGCGACCAGATGTGGAATGCTGCCCGATGAAGGATTGCCATAGCGCCAAACGCCTGGCTCTGCGCGGGCGCGCGCGATGAATTCCGGCATGGTCCGGAAAGGCTGCGACGGGTTAACCAACCAAACAAGCGGCGAGGTGACAGCGACAGAAATGGAAGCGAATTCCTCCACCGGGTCAAAGGGCATATTGGGATAGATGCTGCTGCCGATGGAAATCGCGCCGATATGGGCGAACATGAAGGTATTGCCATCAGGCCGGCTGCGCTGCAAATCCTGCATGCCGATAATGCCATTCGCCCCAGGCTTGTTTTCCACCACCACAGGCTGGCCGAGCAATTCGCCAAGGCGGGGTGCCAGGATGCGCGCGTAAACCTCATACCCGCCGGCGGCGCTGGGCACGATCAGGCGAAGTGGGCGGTTCGGCCAGTCTCGGGTCTGGGCCATAACGGGTGGCGCTGCCAAAAGGCCGAGCGCGGCGCGGCGTGTGATGCGCATGGTTGTTTACTCCCTAAAAAACAACGTCACAGGCCTGCTGCCCATGCGTCTTTATGACCAAGGATATTCACCCTTCGCCGCAGACAGCAAGCGTGGAATGCCACATTGCTTCATGAAGGCGAAAGCCCTGCAAGCCTTGCTGCGCGGCGTGCATTGGCCAATTCGTCGCGCAAGAACCGCGCAAAGCCATCTGGTGTGCGTTGTTCCGGGCTCGACAAAATGGCGCCCACTTCGTTGATGCGTGATTGTGTCGCGGCCTCATCCAGCACCGCCGCCAATGCGGCATGGAGCTTGCCAATAATCTCAGCCGGCGTCGCGGCTGGCGCCAATACACCGCCATAACTGCCGGCGGTGAAATTGGGCAGACCCGCTTCGATAAAGGTCTGCACACCCGGCAGACGCGGGGATCTTGCCCGAGTTGCAATGGCGATAATGGGCGCCTTGCCATCTTGATGCAGCGGCAGGGCGGATGGCAATTCCACCATCCCCGCATCAACCGTGCCGCTGATCAAATCCGCAACCATGGCGCTGCCGCCGCGATAGGGCACATGGGTCGCACGCACATTGGCCCCGGCCATCAATAACTCCAAGGCAAGATGCGCGGCACTACCACTGCCAGGTGTTGCAACAGTCAAGGCGCCATCACGCTGGCGCATCAGCGCAATCAATTCCGTCAAGCTGCGCACAGGCAAACGCGCTGTCACTTGGCAGATCATGGGCAAAATACCGACCAAGCCAATGGCGCGGAAATCACGCTCCACATCGTAGGGAATATTTGCTTGCAGCACGGGATTGGCCGTGAGCGGCCCGCCCGCGCCGAACAGCAGCGTGTATCCATCGGCGGGCGCACGCGCGACCAGTTCCGCCCCAAGGCTACCGCCAGCGCCGGCGCGGTTTTCGATGACGATTGGCCTGCCCAAGCGTTCCGCCATGGGGCCTGCAACCAAGCGCGCCAGGATATCCGTATTTCCGCCAGCGGCGAAGGGCACAATCATGCGAATGGGTCGGTCTGGATAGGCCATGGCGCTGCGAATGATGGAAGCCGCAGCCAGCGGCGCCGCCGCGCCCAATAGCAGACGACGTGAAATCATGTGCGTATCCTCCAATATCGCGTCTATGCGCGCTGGATGGCAGGCTCGCATTGTCGCGCAGGAAGGGCAAGCATGGCTTGCGGTGATGGCATGCCTGCCGCAGAGTCCCGCACCGAAGTGATAGGAGAGTGACCGATGGAACAGCGCCCCCTAGGCAAGACCGGCCTCAGTGTTTCCGTTTTGGGTTATGGTTGCGGCGCCATCGGCGGCTTGATGGTGAAAGGCAGCTCAGCCGAACAGGACCGCGCCATTGGCCGTGCCATTGACCAAGGCATCACGTATTTCGATACGGCATCCGCTTACGGTGATGGCGTATCCGAAAGCAATCTGGGCCGGGCGCTGAAAGCACTTGGCGCACAGGTGATTATGGGCACCAAGGTGCGCATCCGTGGGCCGCAACG